>JBAQPK010000092.1:0-21496 GCA_049305715.1 Desulfuromonadaceae bacterium
CGCTCTCCGCACCCGGAACAGCTTTTCAAAGGGGGTCAGGTCGGTGACGGCGACGATCTCGCACTCCGACGGCAGGTAGAGAGCGCTCTGGCGGGGGAGGGGGGTCACGGCTTCTTCTTCAGCCGCCAGCCGTCCTTGTTGACCTGCGGTGTCCGGGAGATCGCGAGCGAATCGGGGGGGACATCGACCGTGACGGTCGTGCCGGCCGCCACCAGCGAGTTGCGGCCGACGCTGACCGGCGCCACCAGCTGCACGTCGCTGCCGATGAAGACGTCGTCGCCGATCACGGTGCGGTGCTTGTTGACACCGTCGTAGTTGCAGGTGATCGTGCCGCAGCCGATATTGACGTTGCGGCCGATCTCGGCATCACCGAGATAGGTCAGGTGCGATGCCTTGGAGCCTTCCCCCATGACGATCTTCTTGGTTTCGACGAAGTTGCCGATCTTGACCTTGTGGCCGAGGACCGTGCCGGGGCGCAGATGGGCCATCGGGCCGATCGCTGCATCCTCGCCCAGTTCGGAATCTTCCAGCACCGATGCCGCCTTGATATGGCAGTCATCGCCGATCCGGCAGCCGGTGATGCTGACATCCCCATCGATCTCGCAGCCGCTCCCGATGACCGTTCCGCCGCCAATCCGGCAGCCGGGATGGATGGTCGTGTCTGCGCCGATCGTGACCCCCTGGTCGATGTAGGTGGTGTAGGGGTCGATGATCGTGACGCCGTTCAGCATGTGGTCGCGGTTGATGCGGCTCCGCAGGATGCGCCCCGCTTCGGCCAGCTGGACGCGGTCGTTCACCCCCATGATTTCGTCGGCGTCAGCGGTCGGCAGCGCCAGGCAGGTCAGCCCCTTCCGGACGGCAATCGCCAGCAGGTCGGTCAGATAATATTCCCCCTGGGCATTGTCGTTGCCGATCCCCCTGATATTGGCGAACAGAAAGTCCGAATCCATGCAGTAGATGCCGCTGTTGATTTCACGGATCTCCTGCTCTTCCGGGTCGGCATCCTTCTGCTCGACGATGCGGGTCACCCGGCCGGAAGGGTCGCGAACGACGCGCCCATAGCCGTACGGATCATCCATCAATGCGGTCAGCACCGTTATGGCGGCCCGGTTGTCCCGGTGGTACGCCAGCATGTTTTTCAATGTTTCCGCGCGGAGCAGCGGGGTGTCCCCGCAGAGTATCAGCACCGTGCCCCGGAAACCGGTCAGGGCGTCCAGAGCGCAGGCAACCGCGTGGCCGGTGCCGAGCTGTTCTTCCTGCATCGCGCAGCGAATATCAGGGGCGCCGCGAAAAGCGCCCTGCACCGCGTTGGCCTGATGGCCGATCACCAGTACGATCGGGTCTGAACCGGCGTCACGGGCGGCCGCTACCGGCCAGGCGATCATCGGGAGCCCCGCAACGGGGTGAAGGACTTTGATCAGGCCCGATTTCATGCGGGTGCCTTTTCCGGCGGCGAGTACTATAGAGGCAAGAGATTCCATATAGATAGACTCCATGCAATAAAATGTTGAAACAGACCCCGATATTTTATGCGATTGATGGTCAAAGCGTCAAGATATTAGCGTAGTTGCGAAGTCATAACCCATCTTTGAACTTTACTTATTTGCTGGTTTGGCTATAGTACTGTCCTCTCCGTGCAGGGACTACTACAAACCCCGATAAACGGGATCACGTACGTTACCACTGAAGGTTACCGATGGCAATTGCAGAGGATGTCGTATTCCTTGAAAAAAGATTGAGCGAGCTGATCACCAAGTACGAACAGTACTTTATCGGCCTGGAAAAAAGGGAGCCGCTCCTGCTGCTTGGTGAGGTTGAAAAACTGGTGCGCAGCTACAGCGGCGTGCCGATCAATAATACCATGCACAAGCACCGGTTCACCATGCTGGTGGCCCGTTTGAACACCTATCGCGAGCACTGGAACCGGATTCTGAAGCTGATGGAGGAGGGGCGCTATTCACGGGACCGGTTTATCAGCGATCTGCACATGCGCCAGAAAGATAAGCCTGAACGGACACAGGCCGAAGTCCCCCATGCGACAGCTGATTCCGACCTTGATCGCCTCGTGCACGAATTCCGCGAAGCACGAAAAGCCTGCAACTTGCCGGTCGATTCTATCACCCGTGAGCTGATCGCCGCGACCATTGAAAAACAGAAACCTGCCCTGGCCGCCAAGCTTGGCACCGAAAATTTCGCTTTCAGGGTTGTCATAGAAGGTGGCAAGCCAAAGCTGAAAGCCGGCCTTCGCAAGCACTGATCAACCACACCGCCCGATATCGATGGCCATTATGACTCCACTGATCCCCCAGACTATTGACAGCATTGCCGCGCTCCGCCGCGGCGAACGGCGTATCGTTATCCCCGGACTGAAAGGTTCGTCCCCGGCCCTGTTCGTTGCGGAACTGGTCCGTGGAGGACTTGACACTCCGCTGGTGCTGGCTCCGACCCAGGAAGCGGCGGAGGAGTTCTGCCGGGAACTGGCATTCTTCTCGGGCGGAGATCTGCACGCCGCGCTCTTTCCCGCCTGGGATGCGGCGCCGTTTTCGGCGGCTTCCCCGCACCCTGACGTGACCGGCGCCCGGCTGGATACGCTTTTCCGGCTGCAGAACGGTCTGTCCCGGATAACCGTCATGCCGGTAGCGGCGGCTCTTCAACGGGTGCTTCCCCGGAAAACCCTCAATGACTCCTCCTGCTATCTGCTGGCGGGGGAGGAGTTCGAACGGGACGACCTGCTCGCCCGGCTGATCCGGATGGGGTACGCCAATGTGCCGCTGGTGGAGGATCGCGGTACCTTTGCCGTGCGGGGAGGGATTCTGGACATCTTCCCTCCCAACCTTAGGTCGCCGGTCAGAATCGAATTTTTCGGCGATACTGCCGAGACGATGCGCGCCTTTGACCCGCTGACGCAGCGCTCCCTGCAGCCGGTCGAGGAGCTGGTGCTGCTCCCGTCGCGGGAGCTGCTACTGTCGGACGAGGTGCTGGCGGATATCGCCCCCCGCCTGAAACAGCTCTGCGACGGTCTCGACATCCCGGCCAACCGCCGCCGCGCAATCCTGGAAGACCTGCAGAATGCGGTCTATTTCCAGGGGATCGACTTTCTGCAGCCGCTCCTCCATCCATCCCTCGAAACGATTTTCGACTATGCCCCCGGAGCGCCGCTGATCCTCCTCGACCCCGAGGCGATCAATTATGCCATCCTCGGCGTCCGCGAGGAGATCGAGACCGGCGCGGCCAAGGCGGCGGAAGCCGGCCTGGCCCACTCCCCCGCGGGAGAGCTGTTCCTGGACGAACCGGAGCTGAAGGCGATCATCGCCAGTCGGCGCGTGGTCGAGCTGTCCGGGCTGACTCTGGATGTACAGGGCGAGACGGCGACCATTGCAATCCCCTGCGTAGACAACAGCGATTTGAGGGTCAGCGTTTCAAAAGAGAGCAGTAATGCCCTCGCGCCGTTGGCCCGTACTCTGAGCGAATGGCTAGACGGCGGCCAGCGGGTTGCCATTGCCTGCCATCAGCAGCCCCAAGCCGAACGGCTCAAGGATCTTCTGAAACCGTACAAAATCCCCTGCTCCATCAGCGAGGCGGTGTTTTCTGATGTTGTGACCTTGGAGACGCAACATGCTGCGTCTCTACCCTCGGTCAAAATTTTGATCGGCGACATCTCCCGCGGGTTCCGGCTCCCCGATTCCCGCCTGATCCTGATCGCCGAAGAGGAGCTGTTCGGCAAGCGGGTCCGGCGCCGCGGCGTCTCGGAGGTGCGCAAGAAGCAGCTCCTGGCCTCCCTGGCCGAACTGAAGCCGGGCGATTACATGGTGCATATCGACCACGGCATCGGCCTGTACCGCGGACTGCAGCATATCAGTGTCGGGAGTGTCGGCGGCGACTTCCTGCTGCTGGAGTATGCCGGTTCTGACAAGCTGTTCCTTCCGGTCGATCGCCTCGGGCTGGTGCAGCGCTATGTCGGCCCGGAAGGGAGCCATCCGGCCCTGGACAAGCTGGGCGGGGTCTCCTGGGAAAAATCGAAGGGGAAGGCGCGCAAGAATATCGAGGAGCTGGCCGGAGAGCTGCTGGAGATCTATGCGCGGCGGCAGCTCTCCGAGGGCTTCTCCTTTTCTCCCCCCGACGAGATGTACCGGGAGTTCGAGGCGTCATTCGCCTGGGAGGAAACCCCCGACCAGCTCTCCGCGATTCAGGATGTGCTGGCCGACATGCAGCATTCGAAACCGATGGACCGCCTCGTCTGCGGCGATGTCGGCTACGGCAAGACCGAGGTCGCGCTGCGGGGGGCGTTCAAGTCGGCCCTGGACGGCAAACAGGTCGGCATCCTCGTGCCCACCACCATCCTTGCCCAGCAGCACTATGAAACCTTCCACGAACGGCTCAAGGAGTACCCGGTCACGGTCGAGGTCCTCTCCCGCTTCCGCACCGCCAAGGAGCAGAAGGCGATCCTCGAACGGCTCAAGAAGGGGGATATCGACATCATCATCGGCACCCATCGCCTGCTGCAGAAAGACGTCGCCTTCAAGGACCTCGGGCTGATGATCATCGACGAGGAACAGCGCTTCGGGGTCAAGGACAAGGAACGCCTCAAATCGTTCCGCGCGGTCGTCGATGTTATGACGCTCACCGCGACGCCGATCCCGCGTACCCTCTACATGTCGATGATGGGGATCCGCGACCTCTCGATCATCGATACCCCGCCGGTGGACCGCCTGGCGGTCAAGACCATCGTGTCCCGCTTCTCCGAGGAGCTGATCCGCGAGGCGGTGCTGCGCGAGCTGCGCCGGGGGGGGCAGGTATTCTTTGTCCACAACCGGGTGCAGACGATCGGCAAACGGGCGGAGCTGCTGGCGCAGCTGGTGCCTGAGGCGAAGATCGCGGTCGGGCACGGCCAGATGGGGGAACACGAGCTGGAGAAGGTCATGCTCGGTTTCATGCATGGCGAAACCAACCTGCTCCTCTGCACCACGATCATCGAATCGGGCCTGGACATCCCCCGGGCCAACACCTTGATCGTCGATCACGCCGACAAGTTCGGCCTGTCGCAGCTCTACCAGCTGCGGGGGAGGGTGGGGCGCTCCACCCAGCGCGGCTACGCCTATCTGCTGATCCCCGGCGAGGCGGCCATCAGCTCGGACGCCCGTGAACGGCTCCGGGTGCTGCAGGAGATTTCCGAGCTGGGGGCCGGCTTCCGCATCGCCACCCACGACATGGAGATCCGCGGCGCGGGGGACATGCTCGGCAACCGCCAGTCCGGAACGGTCACCGAGATCGGTTTCGAGCTGTACAACCAGATGCTGGAGGAGACGATCGCCCGGATGCGGGGCGAGGAAATGGTCGAGCATGTCGAACCGGAGATCAATCTCAAGGTCCCGGCCTTCATCCCCGAGGCGTACGTCAAGGATGCCGGACAGCGCCTGGTGATCTACAAGAAGCTGACCCAGGCCGAATCCGAGGAGGATGTGCTGGACGTGCAGAACGAGGTGCTCGACCGCTTCGGCAAGTATCCGCTGGCGACCTCCTACCTGTTCGAGATCATGAAGCTGCGGGTGCTGCTGAAGAAGCTGATCGTGCGCCAGATCGACTCCGACGGCAAAGCTGTGATCATCTCGTTCCACCCGCGCACCCCGGCCTCTCCCGACACCATCATCGGCATGATGCGGAGCGAGCCCAAAAAGTACCAGTTCACCCCCGATTATAAATTGGTCTGCACCTTGAAGGATACCTCGTTCGAGGGTATTCTTGAGATGGCGAAGGGTGTGTTGCAGCGGCTGGCGCCGGTATCGTAGACCCCGAATTCAGGTCAACCAGTTTATATCGATAGGCTTGAGTTTACGGATACATGCTCTGTTTGGTTAGATCATCAGTTCACAAAAAAATATCGGAGATTATCACATGAAAAAATGGATCATTATAGCGCTGTTAATTGCCCCCTTCGTATATGCCAGCAACAAAAAACCCCTGTTAATAAACCATCAGCAAAAAATCTATCAAGCTGCCACCGGTAGGGCGGAGGCCGTTGATGAAACGGTCTATGCCGAGCCCCAGTGGGACGGGCTCGAATTTGTCGACTGGAAATTTGTGACAGCCACCCGTGACAAAAGCAAACAATCCCTGGTTTCATACGGGATCGTTAATTACATCAAGGTAGTAGATAGCGAGTGGGCGCCCAAAGTCTTCGAGCTCAAATCCAGGGAAGCTGATGGGGGAACAAAGTAGCAGGTTATTCTCGCTTCATGCCATGCCCCACAGAGCCGCCACATCCGTTGTGAGGCGCTTTCCCCAACCAGTTTTTAGATATTTGGATAGGTATGTATGTTTGACAACTACCCGCTCCTGACAATCCTGATCTTCCTGCCGCTGGCCGGCTGCCTGCTGCTCCTGCCGTTCTGGGGGCGCGCGACGGTTGCCCGCCCGATCGCCTTGGGGGTTGCCGCGGCCGAACTGGCGCTGACGGGGTGGCTGTACGGTTCGTGGCGGGGGCTGGCGAGCGTTCCGACGAAGCTCCCCGGCTATCTGCTGCTGGAGGACGCCCCCTGGATACCGTCCTTCGGTGCTCGCTACACGCTGGGACTGGACGGCATCTCGCTCCTGATGGTCATGCTGACCTCGTTCACCTTCTGCGTGGCGCTGGCGGTGTCGTGGAACGCCATCAAAGAGCGGGGGGGCCTGTTCCTGACCCTGATGCTGGTCATGGAATCCGGCATCATGGGGGTGTTTCTGGCCCTCGATCTGGCGCTCTTCTACCTGTTCTGGGAGGTCATGCTGATTCCGATGTTCTTCCTGATCGGGGTCTGGGGGCATGGGCGCAAGATTTATTCGACGATCAAGTTCTTCCTCTTCACGATGTCCGGCTCACTGCTGATGCTGCTGGCGATCATCGCGCTGCACCTGACCCACGCCGGACAGAGCGGGGTGGCGACCTTCAATCTGCACGAACTGCTGCAGATCCGGCTCCCCTACGACACGCAGCTCTGGCTCTTTGCAGCCTTCTTCCTGGCCTTTGCGATCAAATTTCCGCTCTTTCCGCTCCACACCTGGCTCCCCGATGCCCATACCGACGCACCCACCGCGGGGAGCGTGGTGCTGGCCGGCCTGCTGCTCAAGACCGGGAGCTACGGGCTGATCCGTTTCGGCTATCCGCTCTTTCCGCTGGCAGCCCAGGCGCTGACTCCGCTGTTCTTTACGCTGGCGCTGCTTGGTATCTTCTACGCGTCGCTGGTCGCCTTTGCCCAGGAGGACATGAAACGACTGATCGCCTACTCCAGCATCGGCCATATGGGGTATGTCGCCATCGGCATCGCCGCCTGGGGGCCGGTGGCGCTTTCCGGCTCGATCCTGCAGATGGCTAGCCACGGGGTGACCACCGGGGCGCTGTTCTGTCTGATCGGAATGCTGGATGAGCGGGCCCATACCCGTGACATCGCCGCCTTTGGCGGGCTGTGGGGAAAGGTCCCCCTCTGGTCGTTCTTTTTCCTGATTTTCTCGGTGACGTCGATGGGAGTGCCGGGGCTGAACAGCTTCGTCGGAGAGTTTCTGATTCTGGCAGGAACGATCAAACAGGCGCCGCTGGTGGTTGTGCTCTCCTTCGTCGGCATAATCCTGCCGCTGGTCTACACCGTGCGGCTGCTGCAGGAGGTGGTGTTCCAGACTGAACGTCAGCCGCTCCCGCTGGCCGATCTTTCCTCCCGCGAGGTCGTAATTCTCGGGGTGCTCCTGCTGCTGAACCTTTGGGTAGGCGTTCATCCGGCGCCGCTTCTCGATATGATCCACCTGCCGGTGCAGCTTTTGACAGGGGGAACGCCATGACGCCCGGTGACCTGATGGCACTGATGCCTTTGATGATCCTGGCCGGCGGCAGCGTCCTGGTCCTGCTGGCCGGCGCGATAAAACCGGGCGGATATCTGTACGAGCTGGCCGGGGCGCTGATCGCCGCGGCCATGCTCTGGGACCTGCTGGTTCCGACAGAGGCGGTCATGCCCGGCCTTGCCTTCACCCCCTTCTCGCGCTTCTTTGCCCTTCTCCTCAGCGCTGCCGGTCTGATCGCCCTGCTGCTGGCATCGGGCTACAACCGCCGCCGGGAGATTACGGGCGAGGAATACCCAGCCACGATTCTCTTCGCACTGACCGGAATGGGTGCGGCGTGCGCCGCATCGGACCTGCTGATGCTGTTCCTCGGTCTGGAATCGTTCACGTTCGCTTTTTACATCCTGGTGGCCGTCAAACGCGGCTCCCAGCGGGGAGGCGAAGCGGGATTGAAGTATCTGCTGAACGGGACGCTGTCAGCGGCGATTCTGGCGATGGGGATGGCGCTGGTTTATGCCGCCCGGGGTACCCTCAAGCTGACGGAACTGGCATTAACAAATGGAACGCCTGAACCGCTGCTGCTGGCGGGGGGATGTCTTATCCTGCTCGGCATGGCATTCAAGCTCTCCCTGGTGCCGGCCCACCTCTGGACGGCGGATGTGTACCAAGGGGCGCCGTCGCCGGTGACCGCACTGCTCTCCACCGCCTCCAAAGGGGCCTCGCTGGCGGCGCTGCTGCTCCTGCTTCCCCTCTTCGGCGCGTGGTCCGGCCTGCACGACATCCTCTGGCTGTTGGCGCTGCTCTCGATGTTGGCGGGCAACCTGGCCGCGCTGGTGCAGAATAACCTTAAGCGGATGCTGGCCTGGTCGTCGGTCGGGCAGATGGGGTATGTCGCGCTGGCGCTCGTTGCTGCGCCGGCCGGTGGGGTGAAGGCGGCTGTTTTTTATCTGGTGGCCTATGCGGCTGCCGGCCTGGCCGCCTTCGGGGCGATCTCCACCCTCTCGGACGGGGAGGAGTGCGAAGACATCGAGAGCTATCGCGGCCTGGGGTATCGCAACCCGCTGGCGGCTGGGGCGCTGGCTGTTGCGATGTTTTCACTGGCGGGAATTCCGCCGGCCGCCGGATTCATGGGAAAGTTTGCCGTATTTGCCGCCGCGTTGAGGGTGGGGGAATATGCCCTGGCGCTGGTCGGCATCCTTGCGGCGCTGGTGGCGGTGTTCTTCTACCTGCGGGTCGTGGTTTTCATGTACATGAAGTCGCCTGAGGCCCCGGCCGCTGCAGTTCGCCAGCTGAACAATGCTGAAATTGCCGCCCTGCTCGTTCCCGTCGTAGTCATGGCGCTGCTCGGCGTGTATCCCCAGCCGTTGCTGGAACTGCTGGGTAAAATCCTGATTTGATCACAGGGAGTTTTGTATGATCCGTATTTTTATGTGTATTATCGCACCTCTTCTGCTGGCCGCCTGCAGCACCGTTCCGATTACCGGCCGTTCACACCTCAACCTGATCCCCGGCTCTTCGATGTTGTCCATGAGTGCTCAGCAGTACGGCACGTTCCTGAAGGAGAACAAGCTCAGTCAGAACCAGCAGCAGGCCGCCATGGTCAAGCGTGTCGGAGCCCGCATTCAGGATGCCGTTGAACGATATTTTGCCTCAACCGGGCTGCAGGATTATCTGAAAAATTACAAATGGGAATTCAATCTGGTCGAGGACAAGCAGGTAAACGCCTGGTGCATGCCGGGGGGGAAGGTTGTTGTCTATACCGGCATCTTGCCGGTCGCAAGGGATGATGCGGGACTGGCGGTGGTGATGGGGCACGAGATCGCCCACGCGATCGCCGAGCATGGCAACGAGCGGATGAGCCAGGGGTTGATTGCGCAATTGGGGGGCACCGCACTTTCAACGGCGCTTGCCACAAAACCGGAAGCCACCAAACAGCTCTGGATGTCGGTTTACGGAGTGGGGGCCCAGTACGGAGCCCTTCTGCCATACGGCCGGATGCAGGAAAGCGAAGCGGATCATCTCGGATTGGTATTCATGACGATGGCCGGCTATGACCCGAATGCCGCGGTGACATTCTGGGAGCGGATGGCAGCCCAGAAGGGGGGGCAGGCGCCCGAATTTCTCAGTACCCACCCTTCGGACGCGACCCGCATTGCGAACATCAGGCGACTGATACCGGCGGTTATTGCTCAGTACGGAAAATAACCGGTTTTTCAGTAGAACAGCAGCCAGGCGTCAAGGAAGAAGAACAGCCATCCCAGGTTGCAGACCAGGGCGATGTACCAGAGGTAATGCCGTTTGGTCAGGCTGGCGATGGATGAGAGCATCAAAGCGATCTGCAGGAAAATCAGTGCATATGCAAAATTCCCCCCCATTTCCTGCGCCTTGAGTTTGACCTTGGCGATTCCTTCGGCTTTTTCCTTTATCTCCTTCTTTTCAATGTCATACCGTTTGACCTCTTCGCCATATTTTTTCAGTGTACCCTGATAGGCAGCCTTCGCCTCCGGTGTCACCCCCTTTTGGGTGAGAAACAGCAGCTCCAACGTCTGCCTGTTTGTCTCAAAGGTATGCCCCTTGATGCTCTTGGCCTGGTAGTACGCCCACTGGTCGCTCTCCTGCCCCTGCGCCATGATGGCGCGCGAGGAAAACTTTCCCATGTAGAGTGTCGTCAGCGCCGCCAAAACCGCCATGATTGCGGTCGAAAGCGCCAGCCATCCCTGCCATTTTTCCTTCTGCTGCGACATAACCTGTTCTCCTCTCACATACCCCGGTCCGGCCACCGCATCGCCGGATGCATTCGACCGACCCCGCTCCTATTTAAAAGCGGACATATTCACTTAAACTCCTGTGCGGTGCAACAATAATCTGCGCCGTCTTGACATTCGAGTAGCCGGTATTATCCTCTACTTGTGATCAAAATATAAGGAGGTAATCACCATGGCAAGCTGGGATGTAATGCGGGAGCTGGACAATTTGAAGCGGGAGATTGACGAAGCTTTCCGTGGCGGCGGATACGGCCGTTCTCCTCACGAGGGTCCTTTTCTCCCGCCGTTGACGGCCCGCCGTTTTCCTCTGGTTGATGTCAGCGAAGACGAAGGGAACCTGTATGTGGATGTGCTCGTTCCAGGCGTCGATCCCGCGGGCATTGACCTCACGCTGGTCAGGAATACCATCACCATCAGTGGAGAGCGCAAGCCGTTTGCCCCCCAGGAGGGGCAGATCATGCACCGGAGCGAACTCGGCTCCGGCAAATTTTCCAGGACACTGGATTTGTCGGTCGATATCGACCCCAACAAGATAAAGGCTCACTGCAAGGACGGCATCATGCACATTGTTATTGGAAAATCTCAACACGCCAAACCTAAAAAGATCGAAATCAAGCAATCATAAATCACTCCACGGGGAAGGAGGCCATGGTCATGGCAGACAAAATCACGCAAAGAAATAACGACACACATGTACCGGCCCGCGAAGACACGAGGTCAGGAGAACACTATATCAGACCGGCGGTAAACATCATCGAAACCGAGTACGGGTTGACACTGACAGCCGACATTCCCGGGGCGGCAAAGGAGAAGCTGGACGTAAATGTTGAAAAGGGCATCCTGACGATCAGCGCTCCGGCGGCCCGCACCATGCCGGGAAAGCCGGTATTCAAGGAGTTCGAGACGGCTCCCTATTACCGCCAGTTCTCGATCCCGGAAGTCCTCGATCATGAGAAGGCCGAGGCCGATTATGCCAATGGCCTGCTGACCCTGAAGATACCCAAGGCGGAAGCGGCCAAACCGCGCAAGATTGAAATCAAGGTGGCCTGAGAAGAAAAACGTTTTACCATGAATCGAACGAAATCCGGCAGTGCCGGCCTTCAGGGCATCAGATCGCAGGAGAAATGGAGAGCGTGGGAGGTATGATAATTATGGCTACAACAATCAGGAAAACCGAGGAAAAGGGGCAGCGTACTCCCCGCAGTCTGGATACCTACGGGAGTAAAGGCGGGGTCAGCGGAGCTGCGTATTGCGAATGCGGCGCGGTATTCTCAAACAAACGCTGGCACGTTGAAGAAAACAGTACAGCGCCGCAGGGAGGGCAGCGGGTTGTCTGTCCGGCCTGTCATCGGGTTGCGGACCGGAATCCGGCCGGCATTGTCACCTTGAAGGGGAGCTTCTTTGCAGCCCATGGGGCCGAGATCGACAATCTGATCAGGAATACTGCAGAGGCGGCCGCCATGAAGAATCCGCTCGGCAGGATCATGGACATCAACAGGGAGAAGGAAGGCGTCACCATCACCACTACAGACGTAAAGCTGGCCCAGAAGATCGGGCGGGAGGTTTTCAAATCCCATGGCGGAGATCTGCAGTTTACCTGGAGCCATGCCGTCGGCCCGGTCAGGATATCCTGGTCCCGTTAACTCTCTGCTGTACTGTTATGCGGTGTCATCACATGCCGATGCCTGCGATGGTGACGCCGCAGTCGGGACAGGCCCCGTCCTCGATCCTGTTGGTGCCGATGGCGAAACCGTAGCGGTTTATCAGCAGGGTCGAACAGGAGGGGCACCGGGTGTTCTCCCCGCCTTCTCCGGGCACATTCCCCTCATATACATAGTGCAGTCCCGCGTCGCGGCCGATGTTGCGTGCCCGGCGCAGGGTGGCGATCGGGGTCGGAGGGCGGTCGGTCAGTTTGTAGGTGGGGTAGAATCCGGTTACGTGCCAAGGGGTGTCAACCCCCAGATTGGTGGCAATGAACGAGGCGATTCCCTGCAGTTCAGCATCCGAGTCGTTCAGACCCGGGATGATCAGGGTGGTGATCTCGATCCAGATCCCCTGTTTGCGATACTCGATGATCGAGTCGAGCACTTCGGACAGCTTGGCGTGGACGATATCGCCGTAGAATCCCTCGGAAAAACCTTTCAGGTCGATATTGGCCGCGTCCAGAACAGGGGCGATCGTCGCCAGCGCCTCCCTGCTGATGTAGCCGTTTGTGACGAAAATGTTGCGCAAGCCCGCTTCGCGGGCAAGGCGGGCCGTATCATAGGCAAACTCGAAGAAGATTGTCGGCTCGGTGTAGGTGTAGGCGATCGAGCTGCAGTTGGTATCCATTGCCCGCTGCACAATTTCAAGCGGCGTACGCCGTGTACCCGTGACAGGAGCGTCGGGGCGAACCTGGGAGATCGTATAGTTCTGGCAATGGCGGCACCGGAAGTTGCATCCTACCGTGGCGATGGAATAGGAACTGCTCCCCGGCATGACGTGGAAGAGCGGCTTTTTCTCGATCGGATCCACATGTTCCGCGCAGAGCTTGCCATACACCAGGCTGTAAAGGATGCCGCCGCGATTCTCGCGGACGGCGCAGATGCCGCGGCCACCGTCGCTGATCAGGCAGTTGAAACGGCAGAGCCGGCAGCGGACCCGGTTGTCTCCTTCCCGTTCGTAAAACATCGCTTCTTTCATCGCTTCCTCCGATCGGCCGTGCCACGGGTAGAGCATCTGTATGGATGTTGCAGCATCGATGCCGATATGTTTTCTGCCCAAATAATACCATAAATTTCAGGGTTGTCGTTGCAGCCGATTCCTGAAATGAGTCCGGGGCATTCAGCAAAAAAATATCCGGCACCTGAGCCGGAGGGTGAACATCGTCCCTCGCTTGACTAATGGCTGTCTGCTTGTACAATTCTGAAACAGTGATCGAGGCCAAAGGATAATGATCATGGATATTCGCGGCACAAGGACATTTTCCCTGCCGTTTCATTGCCGGGACGGAAAAGCGAACAGCAACAGCAGGGTTTCCGGCATCGATACGTGGATGGTGCGCACATTCCTGAAATCAATTGGCAATCCCGCCTTGCGGGTGGTTCTGTGGGATGGAAAGGAGGCTGCGGGAGGCGGCGCCACACCTGTCGTCAGCATGATGATCCACGATCGGGCGGCTCTGCGGCGGCTGTTGGTCAATCCCCTTCTCCATTTCGGTGACGACTACAGCGCGGGCCGGATCGAGATAGAAGGCGGGCTGGTTGCGTTTCTGGAAACAGTATACCTGGCCATGGCCCAAACACCCCGGTTCAAGAAGGTTTCCGACCCCGCCGCGTACCGCCGCAACCAGCCAAAACTTAACTCCCTCTCTGGATCACGCCAGAATATCCATCACCACTACGATATCGGAAACGATTTCTATCAGCTCTGGCTGGACGCTGAAATGCTCTATACCTGCGCCTATTTTCCCGACCAGGCCGCCACGCTGGAAGACGCCCAGATCGCCAAGATGGATCTGGTCTGCCGCAAGCTCCGTCTGCAGGCGGGGCAGACCGTGGTGGATGCGGGCTGTGGCTGGGGTGCGCTGGCCCGTCACATGGCGAGGCGGTACGGGGTCACTGTCAGGGCCTTCAACATTTCCCGCGAGCAGATAGCCTATGCGCGGCAGCGTGCTCGAATCGAGGGACTTGCCGGGCAGATCGAGTACGTTGAGGACGATTATCGCAACATTTCGGGCAGATATGATGCGTTTGTCTCCGTGGGGATGCTGGAGCATGTGGGGCCTGATCATTATCAGGAGCTCGGCGGGGTAATCGACCGCAGCCTGACGGAGAAGGGGCTCGGGCTGATCCACACGATCGGTCAAAACAGGGCGACACCCATGAGCCCCTGGTTCCTGAAGCGGATTTTCCCCGGCAGCTATCCCCCGACGCTCAGGGAGATGATGGCAGTCCTGGAGCCGTGGGGATTCACGGTTCTGGATGTTGAAAACCTGCGGCTGCACTATGCAAAAACAGCGGAGCATTGGCTCCAGCGCTTTGAACTTCACCAAAGCCGGATACAGGAGATGTTTGATGAATGCTTTGTCCGGGCCTGGCGGCTCTACCTGTCCGGCTGCGTCACCAATTTCAGTATCGGCACCCTGCAGCTGTTCCAGGTCGTTTTCTCGCGTCCCGGCAACAACCTGATTCCCTGGACACGTTCCCATCTTACGGCCCCTGCCGGTGAGCCCTGATGGAATCCTGTGACGTGCTCGTTGTCGGCGGCGGCCCGGCAGGATCGACCTGCGCCGGGCGGTTGAGGCGGGCCGGACTTGATGTGCTGCTGATGGACAGGGAGCCGTTCCCGCGGCAGAAGCCGTGCGCGGGATGGATAACGCCGGCCGTGCTGCAAACGCTGGAGATTGACGGAGAGGAATACCGCCAGGAGCGGGTGCTTCAGGATATCAGCAGCTTCCGCACCGGTTTGATCGGCGGATCAGGCCTCGTTACCCGCTATGGCACAACCGTCAGCTACGGTATCCGCCGCTCCGAATTCGATCATTTTCTCCTGGAGCGCAGCGGAGTCAGGCAGGCCCTGGGTGAACCGGCGGCAACGCTGGACTGGAAAGACGGCTGCTGGATCGTGAACGGGCGCATCCGGGCGCGGATGCTTGTCGGCGCCGGCGGGCATTACTGCCCGGTGGCCCGACGGCTGGGAGCAAGGATCGGCCGTGAGGAGGTTGTTGCTGCCCAGTCGGCGGAATACGCCATGAGTCCGGAAGAGGAACGGTTGTGCCGGGTTCAGCCGGATACGCCGGAACTTTTTTTCTGCCGGGATATGAAGGGGTACGGCTGGCTGTTCCGAAAAGGGAGCTTTCTCAATATCGGCCTGGGACGCAGGGACAGCCGCACACTTGGCCGTCATACGAATGAATTCTGCCGGTTTCTCGGGATGCGCGGGGATGTGCCGGCGGGATTCAGCGGCAGGTTCCGGGGGCATGCCTACCTGCTGTATGATCGCCGGGGTGGGCGCCGCTGCGTGGGTGATGGTGCGCTGCTGATAGGAGACGCAGCCGGGCTTTCCCACCCGCAGAGCGGCGAAGGTATTCTCCCGGCGATCGAGTCAGCCCTGCTGGCAGCTGATACGGTCATCGCGGCTGACGGAAACTACCGTCGCGACAGGTTGGAGCCGTATGCAGCACGGCTGGCCGGCCATTTCGGCCGCGGCTGCACGGAAATACCCTCTTCGCCGTTTTTCTCCCCCATTTCGCGTTATCTCGGAGCCAGGCTGCTCTCAAGCAGCTGGTTTTCCCGCCGTGTCGTGCTGGACCGCTGGTTTCTCCATCGCGGCCGGCAGGCGTTTTACCCTGAATAAGCGGTGTATGGCCGGGGAGCATACCATGAGACTCTTTATTGCCATAGAGCCGCCCGATGATCTCAAGACCGCCCTGGGCAGGCTCAGGGTGGATGTTCCCGGTGCCCGCTGGGTGCCGGCGGCACAGCTCCATCTGACCCTGGCCTTTCTGGGGGAGGTGGAAGAAGGCGAAGTGGGAGAGCTGAGTGAGAGACTGGCACTCATACACTCGCCGCCGTTTCATCTCTGTTTTTCCGGGACCGGCTGCTTCCCCAACCCCCGCCGCCCCCGCGTGTTATGGGCAGGGATTGAGCCGCATCCGGGCCTGATGCACCTTGCCGCCGGGGTGCATCAGGCCGTGCTGGCCCGCGGCATCCCCCAGGAGGAGCGCCCCTTTTCTCCGCATATCACCCTGGCCCGGCTCAAATTTCCAGCGGCCAGGGAGGCTGATGCATTTCTCGCCATGCCGCAAAAATTGAAGCTTCCGCCATTTCCCGTGCGGGAAATCATCCTGTTTCAGAGCCGGCTTACTCCGCACGGCGCCGAGCATATTCCCGTCAGAACCTTTCCGATGGCAGGTACGGGCGACAGCTCCGACCACAGGCCACCCGTTACATCGTGCAGAGGGGGAAGCTGCGAAAAAACGGTGTAAAAAACAGACTGTATCAGCAGGGCTCCTATGAAACGTCGTCTACCCTTTCGCTATATTGAACCGGCTTTTTTCGGAGGGTTGCTGGACGATCCGCTCCTCTTCCTGAGGATCCGTCCCATGAGGAGAGCGCTGCTCTTCGACTGCGGCCAGATCGCCCATCTTGCCAAGCGGATCGTAAAACCGATTGACACCGTATTCATCACCCATGCCCACATGGACCATATCATGGGCCTCCCCACCCTGGTCCGCCATCACCACGCCTCACCCCGCCAGCTTGACGTATTCGGTCCGCCCGGGATCGCCGAGCGGGTCTACCATCTGCTGATGGGGTACGACTGGAACCTGTGCGAGCCGGACTGGTTTACCCTGCGCGTCCACGAGATCCTGCAGGATACGATACGCCATTACAGTTTTCCCGGTCCGAATGGGTTTGTGCGCCGCTTCGACGGTGAAGAGCCGCGCATCGGGAGGGAGATCTGGTCATGCCGCTATGTTGCCGTCGAGGCGGAGCTGCTGGATCACAAGATTCCGGTTCTGGCTTTCAAGGTTCAGGAACGGACTCACTTTGCAATCGATCCCCGCATGATGGAGGAGCAGGGGCTTGTGCCGGGCGGCTGGATCCGCGACCTGAAGAGTTGCGTCTGGAAAGGGCGCCCGGAATTGCAGGTTGTGGTGCCGCGTCGCGAAGGGGAGGGAATTCGGGAAGAAACGGTGGCGGATCCGCACCGTTTTTACAGCAGCATCGAGTCCCGCCAGCCCTGCGCCTCGATCGGGTATCTGTGCGATGTGGGGTGGACTGCGGAAAACAGGGCGAAGATTGAAGCGTTCCTGAACGGTGTCACCCTGCTCTGCGCCGACTGCACCTTTCTGGCGGCCGACGTTGAAAAGGCCCGGGGCTCGTACCATCTCTGCACAGAGGACCTGAACGAACTGGTCTCCCGGCTGGCCCCGCGTTTCCTCCTGCCGATGCACCTGTCAAAAAGTTATCTTCTCCGCACCGCTGATCTCTACAAAGAGCTTCGCCCGCCGCAGGGGACCACGACTATCCTTCCGTTGCCGAAACATCTGGTGCCTGAGCCGCTCATGGTCCGGGACGTGGAGGAGTGGTTGCGCCCACCTCCGGATTGACACTAAAAAACATAGCTTATTCCGATCAAGTGCATATCAAGGCCGGGATTGGGAGTCCCGCGTGGATAGAAGATGTGTCCGTTAGAGATGTGCTGCAGGCGATATCCGATTTTAACTCCGTTGTTGAGACGGTAATTAACGCCCAGATAGGCTCCAAACTGAAGAATGCTTCCGAAATCCTGGCCGGCTAAATGGCGCCTGTTCAGTAAATTGGCATTGATGCCGAAATCTGCTGATAAGCCCGGTCCCGGTTTGTCGAGAACAATGGCTGTACCGAGGGAACTGATAAATTCATTCTGGGCCCCTCCATTTAAAATCCCGAGGGAAACATTAGCGTTCGGGGCCAGCCCCCACCCGGAAGAGCCGCGCCAGTCCCAGGGCAGGCCATATACGGCAAAGGCCTCGTACTGACGAAAATATTTGAATTTGGAGCTGACCTGAAAACCCACCCTTACACCGGCTTCGTTCCATCCGGACTCCGCGGATAAACTCAACGCGGGGAACAGGCTGATGATGAATGAAATAAGGATCATTCTGATGAGTAGGCGCTGCATGGTCATTTCCTCCAAATGTCCAGTTTTAAGGGGGAATGTCCGGCAATTCCGGCTGTTGGGAATTTGACTGTTTTTTTAGTCCGGCCGGCTTCCAGGCCGGGTGTACGTCGTTACACATCCAGCACCACGACCGCCTTCCAGAGATTGTTCCCGAACTCGACCTTAAAGCGATGGAGCGTGACCGCCTTGACATCCACCAGCAGCCGGTGCCGGCCTGCATCGATCTGCTCCCCGCTGAGGGTTGCCTTCAGGCGGAAGCTGCCTTCCCGCTCCTCTAGCGTCACCGTATCGGCATGCAGCAGCAGTCGGCGGGCATCCTTATGGAAAATCAACTCCTGCAGGAATGAGAAGAGCAGCATATCCAGTTCTTCGTGCTCAAGCCGGATCGTGAGCTTCTGCTGCCGCTCCACCCGCTCCGGCGCTTCCGCCATGGTGCGCAGCAGGGCGGCGGCGCTGGCGATGAACAGCTCCTCCTGCGTTTCCCCCCATGCCTCGAAGGCGACATCGGCGGCCGATATTTCATCATTAAAGCGGAACGGCATAATCAGGAGCTGTACGCGCCATGGTATTCATTTACCGCTCCTTACCCCTTGATATTGCCGATCGGCACCAGCTTTACGACTCTTTTGCTCAGCCCCGCCTCTTCCGTTGCCCGTGCCACAACGTCGATATCCTTGTAGGCCAGACCGGCTTCCTCGGCCAGACCGCCGTAAGAGGCGGTGCGGACGTGAATCCCCCGTTGCTCCATATCACCGAGCAGCTTCCGTCCCTGGACCATTTTTTTGGCCTGGTGGCGGCTCATGGTCCGCCCGCTGCCGTGGGCCGTGGTGAAGAAGGTCGGGGCGGCGCTCGCCATCCCGGCCAGCAGGTAGGAGCCGGTCTCCATGCTGCCGCCGATGATGACCGGCTGCCCGGTTTCACGATAACAGCCGGGGAGGCCGGGCATGCCGGGGCCCAGGGAGCGGGTCGCCCCCTTGCGGTGCACCAGCACCTCGCGCTGCTCTCCGTCAATCAGGTGGGTTTCCAGCTTGGCGGTGTTGTGGGCCACGTCGTAGACCATGCTCATCCCAAGATCCGCCGGTGAGCGCCGGAAGAGCCGTGAAAATACCTCCCGGATACGATGGAGGATCACTTGGCGGTTGGCAAATCCCATGTTGGCGGCACATTTCATCGCCGCAAAGTAGGCCTGCCCCTCGGGGGAGCGGAAAGGGGCGCAGGCCAGTTCCCGGTCATAGAGCTTGATCCCGTACTTGACCGTCATGACCTTCAGAAAGGACTGGAGGTAGTCGGTGGCCACCTGATGGCCGAAGCCGCGGCTGCCGCAGTGGAACATGATCACCACCTGGTTGGGAACCGTGATGCCGAAGGCCCGGGCGGTCGCTTCGTCAAAGATGTTTTCCGGCCGGGCTACCTGGATCTCGCAGTAGTGGTTGCCGGAGCCGAGGGTGCCGATCTGGTCGTAACCCCGCTCGACGGCCTTTTCGCTGCAGGCGTCGGCATCGGCCCCCTCGAAGCAGCCACCCTCCTCGGTCATCTCCAGATCCTCCGGAAGCGCCATGCCGTTCTCCAGGCACCAGCGAGAACCGTTCTCGATCACCCGGCGGAAAGTGCTGCGCGAGCAGCGGACGAAACCGGTACAGCCGACCCCGGCCGGAATCGCGAAGAACAGCTGGTCCACCAGTTCGCGGATGCGGGGGCGCACCTCCTCCTCGGTCAGGGTTGTCAGGCAGAGGCGCATGCCGCAGTTGATATCGAAACCGATCCCGCCGGGAGAGATCACGCCGGTGGCCGGATCAAAAGCCGCAACGCCGCCGATCGGGAAGCCGTACCCCCAGTGGCCGTCTGTCATGCAGTATGAGTAGTTAATGATGCCGGGGAGGCAGGCCACGTTGGCGGCCTGGTCGAAGACACCGGCCTCCATTCCCCCAATGAGCGATTCCGGGGCGATAATACGCGCCGGGACCCGCATCCCCTCCTTGTAGGTAACGGGGAGTTCCCAGATGGTGTCGGATATCTTGCGCAGTTGGGGAGGGAGTGACATGAAATATTCCTTCGTGCAGATCTTGGTTGGTGACGGACGATACCTTCTTTGAAGCGTCGCTCCGGTACGTGGAAAAGCACCATGTCAGTCTATTGATCCGGCAGTTCCTGCTGCAGCACGCCCGGCAACGCGTCCACGGTGGTCAGCCGTGCGCCGGCTTTTTCCATGATTTCGAGGGCAGTCGCCGAATCTCCGGGGAGAAGATCCACCCCGGCCACGGCATCGGTCAGCACCGTTACTTCAAACCCGCTGCGCAACGCCTCACGGGTAGTGCAGAGCACGCAGTAGTCGGTAGCCAGGCCGCAGATGTAGAGCCTCTTTATCCCTCGCTCGCTCAATAGTTCTTCCAACGGCCTGCCGTCTTCGGCCACCCCCTCGAAAGCCGAATAACCGGCGAGTTCGGGGCCGATCCCCTTGGAGAACACAATCGTTCCTGCCGGCAGGCGGAGCGAAGGATGGAAGGCCGCCCCCTCGGTCCCCTGGACGCAATGCACCGGCCAGATGCCGCCATAATCCCGGAAGTGCCTGGTAACCGGCGGATGCCAATCGCGGCTTGCCAGCACCGGCAGCCGGGCACCGGTAAACTGCACCACGGCACGGTTGATTGGTTCTATTACCCGGTCGCCGCCGGCTATCTGGAGAGCGCCTCCGGGGCAGAAATCGTTCTGTACATCAACTATCAGCAATGCCGCTTTTTCATACATGGCTCACTCTCCCTTGCTCACCTGATCGATCAGCGTGTTTCTCAGCTCATTCAGCCGCCCCGAAATGGACACCTTGTAGCGGTGGGGATTGATGAAACGCAGGCACCCCTGGGGCAGTCGGGCCAGTTCCCGCTCACTTCGTTCGGCCATGGCGCTGAGCGTTTCCGGCGGATCTGTCCGGCGGCCGTTCTCCATCACCACCCGCCGCAGCTCATGCAGGGTGGCATTTGCCGGGAGCGTGGTATGCCGGAGAGGGTTGCAGGGATCATGGACCGTATCGCCAGCGCACAATCCATCCGGCTCCAGGCAGATCACATCCTGGATCAAGCCGCCATCCGGCCCCAGCGCCCTCAGAACCCGTTTTTTCCCCGGCAGGGTGGCCTTGGCGATGTCGCTGGTTACCTTCAACTTCGGCAGGCCGTCGATCTCCACAAGCTTGTAAACCCCGCCCAGCGCCCCGCCTCCCGCTCCGGCACAGGTCGCCAGTTTCGTGCCGACGCCGTAGATGTCCACCCGCCCCCCCACATCCCTGA
>JBAQPK010000093.1:0-1785 GCA_049305715.1 Desulfuromonadaceae bacterium
ACTTCTTCGGCAACTTCGGGGTCATGGCCAAGGCCTACGCCTACATCATCATGCTCGGCCGCGAAGGGCTGGTCCGGGTCTCCGAGCAGGCGGTGCTGAATGCCAATTACATCAAGGAAAAACTGAAACCGTACTATGATCTCCCCTATGACATGACCTGCATGCATGAGTGCGTTTTTTCCGCTTCCAAACAGCTGGCCCACGGGGTTCATGCCATCGACATCGCCAAATTCCTGATCGACAGGGGTTATCACCCCCCCACGGTCTATTTCCCCATGATCGTCAAGGAAGCGATCATGATCGAGCCGACCGAGACCGAAAGCAAGGCGACGATGGATGCCTTCATCGAGGTGATGATCGACGCCGCCCGCACCGCCGAGAGCAACCCGCAGGCGCTGCTCGACGCGCCTCTGACCATGCCGATCTCGCGGCTGGACGAGACCAAGGCGGCCCGGGAGCAGAACGTTTGCTGTATCGGGTGAAGCTTAACTCAGAGATGATATAGTATGCAGAAACACCCTGGTGAATTGCCGCCAGGGTGTTTCTTTTTGAGAGCGTGGTATAGCTTTATTTATAAACGTTGCATGTCATCTTAACATGACATAGAATATATGGCAGGAGATATGCCATGAAAACTGCTTCTGCACATAATTTTCACGTCCCCTTGCCCGCCGTTGTCTACAGCCGCCTCAGATCGGAAGCGGAACGTCAGCACAAGCCGGCCACGCAGTTGGTGAAACAGGCGGTGGAATACTGGCTTGAAGAGCAGGAAAAGCTGACGCTGCATGAAGAAATTGCCCGCTATGCCGCAGAGACGGCGGGAACCAGCGATGATCTGGACGAACAGCTGGAAGCTGCCGGAGTGGAGCATCTGAACAACAGCGAGAAACGGCTGTGAAGCGGGGCGACATCTATTGGGCTACCCTTGCCCCCCGTTCCGGTTCGGAGCAAAGCGGCCGCCGCCCGGTCATTGTCCTTTCGCACGATGCCTTCAATCAGACGCCGGGGTGGCGCTCCATTATAGTGGTTCCGGTTTCAACCTCGGCGGCACAGGCTAGGCGCGGGCCTACCGTGGTTGCGCTGAGCGCTGGGACAGCCGGCCTGGCAAGCGAAAGTTGTGCAGTTTGCCACCAGGTTACTACCCTTGACCGCGCCAAGCTGACCGATAAAATCGGCGCACTTCCTCCGGATGTTTTGGCTCTGGTGGAACAGGCGTTGCTTGCTTCCGTGGATATTCGAAGATAACCCATGTTTGAGATGAAAGCGCCCTGATGATTCGTCGTCAGGGCGCTTTCGCATGTTCAAACAGCTTGCCTGTGCGGTGCCGGCAATATTCTCCGCATGAGGTGCGGCGAATGAGGGCGCTGCGTGATATTCTCAGTCTGGTGGAGTGGGGTGTTCTTGAGAAGGATTCAGCCGGGGGGCGTAGTACCAGCTATTCGTTGCGGGAGGTTTGAGGGGGCTTGATGTCGGGCGTTCTTGTAAAAGCAGTTTCACGCGCCGAACGTTCCAAAAGCAGGCGACTTCCGGGAAAGTATGCGTGAATGGAAATAACGATGAGAATTCTCAAAGATAATTAGGCTGTCTGTGAGTTGGTTAGATTAGTAGGCTGTTATACCTCGTTATTTGCAATTATCTTATCTAGAGCTTTTAATTTTGTCTTAAACTGCTCGTTCAAGTAGTTAGTGAAGTTATCTATGGCAAAGATGCATATTTCTCGTCCGACATCGTACTTTCTACTCCTAAAGCAGACGTTAACAAGCTGGTACAGTCCAGTTATTACAT
>JBAQPK010000094.1:0-4093 GCA_049305715.1 Desulfuromonadaceae bacterium
GGTGACGATAGTTTTTTGAAAATTCCCTGGTCATATCCTTGAGCCGGTTAGTCAGGGCTGACAACCCCCTCGGCCTAGAGCTTTCCGGACCATGGCACTTGATGCACTTTTCCGGTCCGCCACCTCCGCCGAAATTGAATCCCATATGGCAGGTGCCGCAGCCGTTCTGCAGCAGTTGCCGGTCGAGATGGAAGGGTGTATCCGCCGCTACGGCGTATGCCGAAGATAGCGTCAGCAGCAGTGCCGATAAACCGGCGCACAAGGTACATCTGAATCCCATGTGGCATCCTTTCCGTATATTTGCAATCATTTCGGCCATGGCTGGGCGGGGGCTATCCACAGGTCGCCGCCCACCGCATGGCACTCTACGCAGAGATTGTCACGATCTTGGGCTGGGTTGCCACCCCAATTATGCACCCAGAACGGCGCCACCTTTCGATTGTTGGTGGCATCACAAGTGGGGAAAGGCGTATACGTTTCATCAGAAGCCAAATAGCATATATCATCATGCGACTGGTTCTGATGCGGATTATGGCAGGTGGTGCATTGCATCTTGTTGTTCTTGTCCAGCTTGGCATAGGTCAAATTTGTCGTTGGATCCTTCCAGCTGGAAGTTGATTTATAAGTGTTGATCTCTATTTTGACAGCGTTGCTATACACGAACGACACAGGGTGATGTCCGATCTTCATCTTGTCGGCCCCTGTGGCCGATGGCTTGAACGAAGCAATACCAGAGATATAAGTGGGCCCAGACATCTCGATCGGGCCGCCATTCCGCACTGCTCCCAATGAGGCAACGCCGTCATGGCAACTGAGACATAATTTGGAGGAGCCGTCCGGTTGCCCGTACTGGGCGAGGCCCGCGGCGGCGGGGCTGTGACGTATCGCCATCCAGGAACTCTGAGCCGAATAGCGCGAAAACGTCTGCGTAGAAAATGCACGGTTCCAAAGCGGAGCCCCTCCTTCGACATTGGCGTTATGGGGCGTGTGACAGAAGATGCACACCTGTTGCCCTTTCGGGTTTCCTACTGCATCATCGGTCGCTTTGTAGGTATTGGGATTAGTTGACGTGTAGGGATTGGGGTTAGGTATAGTCTGATCGGCGCTGTAAGCCCTGGCCCTGGCTGACAGGTTATGCTTGTTGCCTCTTGTATTGCCCGCGGCCAGCTCGGAAACCCGAGGGCCTGGAGCCGTTGCGCTCGCCTGATACACAAACGGCATGAAGAGCAGGGCAATTACTGCAGCCGATATAATAAATTTGCGAAAATAATTCATTGTTGCACCTTCTCTTTCAAATACTGGAAAACCTGAATACGGTGATTGAAGGTATCGGCGATATAGATCCGGTCATTCCGATCGATAAAAATCCCGCTTGGAAGCATGAATTCACCCGGCCTTACCCCCTCCTGGCTGGCATACAGCAACAGCCGGCCTTGCTGGTCGAATACCTGGAAGTTGCCGAAGATCGAATCCATCACGTAGAGGTTCCGGTCGCTGTCCAGCGCCACACCCTTCGGCCGGGCAAACGAACCGGGGGTATCCCCGATCTGTCCCTGGCTCCTGACATATCTGCCTGCGGCATCGAAAACCCTGACGGTGAAATTCATGGTGTCGGTGACATAGACACTGTCCTGTTTATCAACCGCCACATAGGTCGGCCGGTTTAACGACTCCGTAAAATCAGCCCCTGGAAGTTCTCTTTGCAAAACGTCATTTTTGTCAAAGATAAAAACCTTGTTTGCCAGTATATCCGCTACGACCTTTTCGCCCTTCGAGGTCACCGCAATTCCGGCAGGACGCTGCAGGCTCCCCTTACCATCCAGTTCAGCCAGCAGTTTGCCGTTCGGGCTGAATTTGAACACAGCAGCAAGCAGTGCATCGGTAACATACAGATTGCCCTCGGCATCCAGCACAACGCCGACAGGACTGCCAAGCCTTTTTTCCCCCGCCTGAAAAACATAGGTAACTTCTTTTGCCGCAAGATCGTATCTATGAATCAAGCCAATCGACGGATCAGTGATATATATCAGGCCGTTGCCGTCAGCCGCAATACATTGCGGCGTATAAAAATCGATATTTGCTTCCTCAGTGCCGGTGATAAATTCAATAAATCTGCTCGTGGCGCTGCGGCTGCTCTCGACCGCATCCCGGGGACCACTTATGACTTTCAGTAATTTGACTCGCGCACGCTCCGGAGGCTGCGGGAAACCGACGTTCAATCCCTGATCCTGCCACGCTGCGTCACTGAGTCTGGCTGCAGAGCATCCACTCAAGAGAGTTGCTGCACACAAAAAGGATAATAAAAAGACCACTCTGACATGCACAGCAGCGGTAAACCTGTTCTGAGTTTCAAGCATTTATCATTCCAATAATCCAGACAAAAAATGAAATCAGACTTGCTCCGCCCCAGCGCATGCCGGATTTAGCATCGAACTCGTCTTTCCGGGGAAATGAGAAAAACATAAACGCAATGGTTGAAACTATCCATGAAACTACTCCCGACAGGAGTACGATTGACCAGATATCATCCGACATAGATATTCTACTTTCCTGTTATCCGTGAAACAAGGGATTGTAACCGCAACTTCCAAACCATAAGCACGGCCTCGCGCACGATCCTGCGTGACATTTTCGAGCTGCCGGCATGACGGTCAATAAAAACAATCGGTATTTCGGTGATTCTCAGCCCGTTTTCCATGCAGCGATAATTCATCTCTATCTGAAACGAATATCCATCCGACTTTACGGAGTCAAGATCTATGGACTCGATGGCAGAGCGCCGAAAACATTTGAAGCCGCTGGTGCAGTCACGCAGCTGCAATCCGGTAACCCACCGGGTGTAGACACTCGCGAAATAGCTTAAGATCAGGCGCCGGATCGGCCAGTTGACAACGCTGACTCCATTTAGATAGCGGGAACCGATAACCAGATCGCTCTCCTCGATCGCCGACAGAAAAAGCGGCAACGTTCCAGGATCATGGGAAAAATCCGCGTCCATTTCCAGCAGATAGTCGGCACCCATTGCGAGAGCAGCCTTGAACCCCTCTCGATACGCAGATCCCAAACCAAGCTTCCCGGCACGATGTAGGACATGAACCCGGCTGTCAGCAGAGGCCAGGCCATCAATAATCTTGCCGGTGCCATCCGGTGAATTATCATCAACAAAAAGAATCTGTATATCAGCATGCTGCGCAAGCACCGAAGCAGCCAGGGCGACAACATTATCCTTTTCATTGTAGGTCGGTATGACGACGAAAGCTTTCAACGATTATTTAACTCCCGGATAAGAAATTTTAGCTTTTTTGTATAGTCTATCCATCCAGTTTTCCAGCAGTTGTTTCTTTTCGGTATTGACCAAATCCTTCTTTATTCTATCCTGAATTTCTTCAAAGGGGATCTGTCGCGGTGGACGCTTATCCGTGAGGCGAATGATATGAAACCCGAACAATGTTTCAACCACACCGCTGGTTTCACCTATTTTCAACTTGAGAAGAGCTTCTTCGAACTCGGCAGCAGTCTGACCTGCGTGAAAATAGCCCAAATCTCCCCCTTTTATTTGTGAGAGGTCATCAGACTCATTTATTGCGATTTCTTCAAATTTCTCTCCAGCTTTGATTCTTTTCAGCAAATCTTCTGTTTTTGTTTTAAGCGCCAGTTTTTCTTCCGTGGTCAATGATGGCTCAACTTTTATCAGGATATGACTCGCCCTGAATTCTTCCGGTTTACTATACTTTGTAACGTTTGCAGTGTAATGGCTCTTAACTTTTTCCGGCGAAATGGTAACAGCGTTGTCCACCTCGGCAAGACGTATTTTATCAGCGAGAAGTTTCCTCTCAATCATCCTCTTGAAGCTTTTGTCAGTGAAGCCGGCGCCTTGATATGCTGCCTTGAGTTCTTTTTTGGTTTTGAACTTTGTAACCATCTTACTATACTCAGCATCGTATTCCGGCGCAGGAATCTTTATCCCCTTGGCTGCGGCGTCCTGGGCCCTCAGCTCGGCATCAACCAGATTTTTCAGGGCATCTGCTTTGATTTTATTCATCTTTTCTTCCGAGGTTTTACCGTGAAAAGCCTGATTCATGGGCATGATGAT
>JBAQPK010000095.1:0-2451 GCA_049305715.1 Desulfuromonadaceae bacterium
ATCCAGGGTTTGATATTGGATTATTGCAGATCCCAGCCACCCTTGAGAATTCCGGTGGCATCAAGATTGAACTGGTTACCAGAACACAACGAATCACGTGAGGAGCTTGGCAAGAAGTGGTGATAAACCTGTTATTGTTCGGAGTAGGGTTTGTGGATGCTATCGTAATGAATGTCAGGCGGGCTGAGGCGGAATAGTATGTTTGACTGGTTTCGCGGAAAAGAAGAAACGTTACTGCAGTTTCCGGATAATGAGTCCGCGTTTGCCCATGCCTGCACCCTGCGGTATCAGCTGCTTATCGGTGCGCTCATACCTGCTCTGGTTATGGAGGAAGGACGGCGCGGCGCGGACGGAGAGCATTGGTATCTTCTGCATCTTGCCGGTCCGGAGCGGGTGCTCGAAATCTGGGGTCAGACCTTGCCGGATGCTCCTGCGTTTCCAAACGTAGGTGATCTGGTGATTTTCCGCGTAGTCATGTTAGCACCGGAACTGCCGGAAAATGCCGGTTTGATCGGTTATATCGACTGTGGGCTGAACCCGGTGCTGAACAGCAGGAAGGGATGGCGGATCGCCACGAGTTTCAGACCTGACAACCTCAAGCCTGAACTGCATCTGGGGTGAAGGTACTCCTCTTGGATTCATCGACGTGAGGTTTCAGCACTCGGCCGGCAGTGAGCTGTCGATGAGTTCTATGATCTCCCGGTAGAGGGCGATTGTAACGGAGGTTTCAATCCATTTATCAATCACGGAGCGCCCCAGGGAGATGCCGTTAACCAACGTTCCCGAAGAAATAAAAATACCGGCGACGCGCATTCCCTCGTCTGTCAGCATGTAGATCCCGAATGCAAATACCATTGCCATCAGGACCAGCCATGCTGCCTGCGGCCCGCGCAGCGGATTTTCCAGCACCGTCAGATAGTCGATATAGTAGCGTATCAGGCTGCGGCTTCGACGCATGAATGCCGTTATATCGCTCTCGCCACAAGCAAGATACGTGTATCTCAGGAACTTGGTTTCCGCCACTTTCCGTTCACTTTTTTTACGTTCGATTACATAGCGTTCAATAGCCTCGTCGATCTTGGTCGTTGTCACGGGACACCTCCCTATGCAGAAAACCAACACACCTTTTTTGCCGTACCGCGAAACCATGGATTGTTGTTAAAGTATCAGCTTCATGTTTACATCTTACCATAAAGCAAAAAAAGTCATCGGGACAACCTGCCGGGGGTAAGTTGACAGTCTGCAATACGGCGTTAATATTGACAGTGTGTCGCTAACGTCATGTTTTGTTAGCAGGGCAACGGTATGGCAGAAAGCGTTCCAAATAACCTGTGGCGGAAGGGGTGGTCATGAGAGCGATGATTGTTTTGATGGTGACTATACTGATGCTCGCGGCCGGCGGGCCATCATTTTCTGCGGAACTTGAATCACTGAAAAGCGAAGGGTACGAGGTTGTTGAGGCAACAAGGGTTGTCGGTCAGTTTAAGGGCTGTGATGCCAGGACTGCATTGACTTTTACCAACGGCAAGGTTTTTGTCTGCAGCACGTATGCCTACAGTTTCGCGGTTTACATGCCCGTGGCATATATTCTGGAAAACGAAAATAAAGAGATTAAAGTCCTCATCAACGGCAACGCGTATAGCGGCTCCTTTATCGAACAAGGAAAGGACCCTGCACGCACTCCTTAAGACTCTCTGTTACAGTTTTAAATTCTCGCCATGGAAAGCTCCGGGGGGCAAGCCTGCTTTCCGGCATTAACTGTGATTATGCCCGATACCCTGGTTTCACTCCGCGTAGCGCTATTTTCCGAGAGTCTTCTGACCCGGCTTCCACCCCAACGGACAGAGGCCGCCACTTTGGAGAGCCTCAAGCACACGGAGAGTCTCTTCAATACTCCGGCCAACGTCAAGATTATGGACAACCTGGTACTGAATGGTACCTTTGGGATCAATGATGAAAAGCCCTCGCAATGCAACTCCCTGGGCTGCATCAAGGAGTCCGTAGGCGTGAGCTGTCTCCTTGGTGATGTCAGAAAGGAGCGGATACCTGAGATTCCCCAGATCACCCCTCTTTATCCAGGCAAGGTGCGACCATTTGCTGTCGGTTGAGACAGCGATAACCTCTGCATTCAATTTTTTGAACGAGTCGATACTGTCGCTGAATCCTTTAATCTCGGTTGGACAGACGAAGGTGAAGTCAGCCGGATAGAAGAAGAGCACCAGCCACTTCTCCCTGAAATCCTTCAGGGCCATTGTCTTGAACTCCTTCCCTGGTTCGGTGCCGATCACTCCCTCCAGCCTGAAATCGGGAGCCGGCTTGCCGACCGTTACGGGCGGTTGTTCACTGTCCATCATCCGGTGCGTGCGATATTCTCCTTCGCTCCCGGCATAGGTAGTCTGGAAGACAGATGCGGTCAACATCGTGAATGCACATGCGGCCATTATAAATCCA
>JBAQPK010000096.1:0-4333 GCA_049305715.1 Desulfuromonadaceae bacterium
ATCGAGCGCAAGATGGATGAGTTCGGCGCGAATATACTCGTGACCCCCCAGAGCAACGGCCTGGCCATGAATTATGGCGGCATCAGCCTTGGCGGAGTATCATTTGATCAACGTGAAATTCTGGAAAGTGATCTGGCGAAGATCAAAACCATAACCAACCACAAAAACGTCTCGGCTATCAGCCCCAAGGTGCTGGGTGGCATAAAAATCAACAGCCACGACGTGTTGCTGGTTGGCGTCAACTTCGAGAGTGAATTGAAGATGAAGCAGTGGTGGAAGATTTTTGGTGACGAGCCCAGGTCCGGGAGTGATCTGTTACTCGGATCCGATGCCGCTAAAGTGCTGAACGTTTCTCCCGGTGACAGTCTGACCGTCTTGGGAGAAACCTTCAAGGTCGCCGGTGTGCTCGACCAGACCGGCTCACAGGATGACGCCCTTGTATTTGCCGGTCTGGCCAAGGCCCAGAAGCTTTTGGGCAAGGAGGGCAAAATCAGCATGGCGGAAGTGGCGGCGCTCTGTTCCGGCTGCCCCATCGGCGACATGGTGACCCAGATCGCCGAGAAGATTCCGGACGCCAAGGTGTCGGCTATCCAGCAGGTCGTGGAAGGGCGCCTCAAGGCACTGGACCAGTTCAAGCGCTTTTCCTATGCCATGGCCGGTGTGGTGATCTTCATCGGCTCATTGATCGTCTTCGTCACGATGATGGGGAGTGTCAACGAGCGGACGGTAGAAATCGGCGTATTCCGGGCAATCGGTTTCAGAAAAAGCCACATCATGCGGATCATCCTGCTGGAAGCCGCTCTGGTCAGCCTGCTGGCCGGATTCCTGGGGTATGCCGTCGGGATGGGGGGGGCCAAGCTGGCGCTGCCGTTCATGGCTGAAAGCAGGAACGCCCACCTGATCTGGGATTCGATGGTTGCCTTTGGTTCAATCGGGCTTGCGCTCACGCTTGGTCTCCTGGCGAGCATTTACCCTGCGCTGCATGCGAGCAAGATGGACCCCACCGAAGCCCTGCGGGCACTTTAATTAATCGAGGACAGAATGCCACTCATCGAAATTATAAACGTAAAGAAGCAGTACACCAGCGGTGATGATGTTGTCGAGGCGCTGTGCGGTGTGGATATTAGTATCGAAGGCGGCGAATTCATCACTATCATGGGGCAGTCCGGCTCCGGCAAGAGTACCCTGCTGTCGGTCCTGGGCGGGATGAATCATCCCACTTCGGGAGAGGTCGAGATGGCGGGCGTAAAGCTGTACCAGCTTCCCGGCGAGAAACTGGCCGATTTCAGGGCTCAGAACCTGGGGTTTGTCTTCCAGTCATTCAATCTGATTTCATATCTGACCGCCAGCGAGAACGTCATGCTGCCGCTTGCCATCGTCAAAATGAGTACACCGGCAAAGATGGCCGCCGCCCGCCAGGCTTTGGAACGGGTCGGTCTTGGCGGCAAGCTCGATCGTCTCCCCAACCAGCTCTCGGGAGGAGAACAGGAGCGGGTGGCCATTGCGCGGGCCATCGTCAATAATCCTCATATACTCCTGGCGGATGAACCGACCGGCAACCTGGATTCGAAAACCAGTGAAGAGGTCATGGCGCTTTTCCGTGAGCTGAACGACGCGGGACAGACCGTTGTCATGGTAACGCATAATCCCGAAAACGGTGCATACTCCGACCGGACGATCCGTCTAAAGGATGGTGTGGTTGTGAATAGTTAGATTCTGCGTTATACATGAGAATCATGAAACCTTCCGTCATCCGCATATGCCTGCTCGGCCTCTCCATTCTCGGCATCAGCCTGCTGCACTATCTGACTCCGCTGCACCTTCACTATCTGCACGACATCTTCCAGCGACTCTATTACCTCCCGATCATTCTGGCGGCACTCTGGTTTGGACTCCGGGGTGGACTCGTCTGCTCACTGGCGGTAAGTGTAGTCTATGCCCCGCATATACTTTTTCAGTGGGGCGGTCCTCCGACCATGGAGATGGAAAAATATCTTGAAATTGTGATGTACAACATCGTCGGTGGTGTAACCGGCCTGCTGGCCCAACGGGAACGCGAACGGAGCCAGGAACTCCAGAGAACTGCCGAGGGGTTGAAGAACTCCTACGCGACCCTGCAACACCAGTCTGAACAAATTATTGCCATCGAGGAACAGCTGCGCCGGGCGGAAAAACTCTCTACCCTGGGAGAAATGGCAGCGGTACTGGCACATGAGATCAGGAATCCCTTGGGTTCCATTCGCGGCACGGCCGAGATTCTTCGAGACGACTACCGGCCGGGTGATCCCAAATATGAATTCATAGAAATCCAGATCAAGGAGACCGAACGACTCAATCATGTCGTTGAAGACTTTCTGCGCATAGCTCGGCCGCAACCGGGTGAAAGGAAAGTATGTTCCCTGCGGGAAGAGTTGGCAACAATTGCATCGCTGGTTGCCGGCGATGCCAGGCAAAGAGGCGTATCGCTGACGCTGGACAATGTACCGGCAGAGGCATCGGTCTCTGCGGATGGCGAGAAGCTGCGCCAGGCATTCCTCAATATCATCATCAATGCCCTGCAGGCCACTCCGACTGGCGGCAGGGTGAACATCACGACACAACCGATTGAAGCAGGGTATGAAATCCGGTTCCGGGATACAGGTGGCGGGATTACAGCCACCGATCTGGAACATATTTTCGAGCCGTTTTTTACGACGAAAATCGATGGGACCGGCCTGGGACGGGCCATAACCAGGAAGATCATCGAAGCGCATGGTGGTGAGTTGAAGGTGGAAAGCGAACCGGGTGTTGGTACGACAGTCGTAGTGCTGCTGCCGATAAGCGAGGGAAATGTACGATGAAACTGAAAATACTTGTCATCGATGACGACGCCTCGTTGCGACGGGTGCTGGAATACAATCTCCAGGAAGCTGGTTATGCCGTTGCCACCGCCTCATCCGGAGAGGAGGGGCTGACCCTGTTTGACGAGGTCTCCCCCGCACTTGTAATGACCGATATGAAGATGCCCGGCATGGATGGCATGCAGGTGCTGAAGGCGGTCAAGGAACGCTCCCCCGAGACGCTGGTGATCATGATCACCGCTTTCGGCACGGTGGATATCGCCGTGGAGGCCATGAAGGCCGGGGCTTACGACTACATCACCAAGCCCTTTAACCGGGACGAGCTCCGTTTGACCGTTGCCAAGGCGCTGCAGTTCAGTGGCCTGGCGCACGAGAACAAGCGCCTGAAGAGCGTACTGGCCGACCGCGCCGATTTTCGCAGCATGGTCGGCTCGTCGGCAGCCATGGAAAAAGTTTTCCAGGTGGTGGCCAAGGTGGCCGATACGGAAGCGTCGGTTCTGATCACCGGAGAATCGGGCACAGGGAAGGAGCTTGTGGCTCGTTCGATCCATGCCCTCAGCGGTCGTAAAAACGGACCCTTTGTAGCCATCAACTGCGCCGCCATCCCCCGTGACCTGCTGGAAAGCGAACTGTTCGGCCACGTCAAGGGGGCCTTTACCGGCGCCATCAAGGACAAGACCGGCAAGTTCCAGGTGGCTGACGGCGGCACCCTCTTTCTGGACGAGGTAGGTGAATTGCCGCTGGAGCTGCAGCCCAAGCTGTTGAGAGCACTGCAGGAGCGGGTGATCGTGCCGGTGGGAGGGACAAAGGAGGAGCGGCTTGATGTACGGGTAGTGGCCGCCACCAATCTGGATATCGAAAAGGCCATAGCCGCCGGACTCTTTCGTGAGGATCTTTATTACCGCCTCTCCGTGATCCCGATCCACCTGGCTCCACTCAGGCAGCGTCGTGACGACATTCCGTTGCTCCTGCGCCATTTCTGTATCAAGCATGGCGCCGACGCCGTGAGCTTTGACAAACGGTGCCTGGCATTACTGACCAGTTACTCCTGGCCTGGTAACGTGCGCGAGTTGGAGAACCTTGTGGAACGTCTCTTGATCATGCGCAACGGCACTATCATTTCTAGCGACGACCTGCCGGACAAGATGCGCACCGGTGATACCGCTCCAGGATTGACGCCATGTCAGGGCGGCATCATCAATCTACCGGATGAAGGGTATTCGCTTGAGCAGCTGGAGCGGGAGGTGGTGGTGCAGGCTTTGGAACGCAACCAGTGGAACCAGGCTGCAGCGGCGCGCTTTCTCCGCATCCCGCGCCATACGTTGATCTATCGTATGGAAAAGTATGAGATTGTGGCTCCGGAGAAGTGATTGCTTTTATAAATGGTTAATTATGGCTATGATTCTGTCTGGCCGCTAGCAGCCTGACTATCTCACCGTGAGCTGCAGCCTGCATCCTTTGCCAACTTGAACAGTATCCGGTAATCATCGCCG
>JBAQPK010000097.1:0-2742 GCA_049305715.1 Desulfuromonadaceae bacterium
GCTGTCGACAGCCTGCCGATCGGCATAACCTTCAGCGACATTAACGGAATCATCATCTATTCGAATCATGCTGAAGCGGAGATGCATGGGTATGAGGTCAGTGAGCTTATCGGAAAAGACGACCGGACGTTTTCGGCCACTGACCACAACAGCAGGTCCAGGGGGGCTGACCTGTTGAAAGAATTCGGCATCTGGCGGCGTGAGAGCGTTAATGTCAGAAAAAACGGTGAGAAATTCACTGCACAACTCACATCCATTCCAGTGCGTGACAGCGAGGCGAGCTGTCTTGGAGTCATCTCCACCTGTGAGGATATATCGCACCGGAAGGTTGCCGAGGAAAAGATTCACCAGTTGGCCTATTATGACATAGTGACCGGACTGCCCAACCGCAGCATGTTCCTTGAGCGGCTGCATCAGACACTGGCCCAGGCGCAGCGGAACCGGGGCAAGGTCAACCTGATTTTTCTCGACCTGGACCACTTCAAGGATGTTAATGATACTCAGGGTCATGATGTCGGCGATAATCTCCTTCGCTCGGTTGCTGAGCGTCTTTCCGCCTGTATGAGGGATTCGGACGTTCTGGCCCGGCTTGGCGGGGATGAATTTGTGGTCGTCTGTCCATCTGTTGACACTCGGGAAAGTGTTGCCATCGTTGTCCAGAGGATATTGGCCATCTTTACCGATCCCTTCGAGATCGAAGGGCGGCTGCTCTACACCAGCGCCAGTATCGGCATAGCTGTCTATCCGGACGACAGCCAGGATGCGTCGGCGCTGTTCAGGTGTGCGGATACGGCAATGTATCAGGCTAAAACTGACGGTAGGGCGCAATTCAAATTTTTCTCACCGGAGCTGAATCAGAAGATCATACAACGGGTTGCGCTTGAAAACAGCCTGCGCAAGGGACTTGAGAAACAGGAATTTTTTCTGCATTATCAGCCGCTTTGGGATATGAAAACCGCAAAAATGTCTGCCGTTGAGGTCCTGCTGCGCTGGCAAAGTTCTGATTACGGCTTGATGCTGCCATCAACGTTTATCTCTTTGCTGGAAGATTCTGGTCTGATCAAAAGCGTCGGGGAGTGGGTTCTGCGCAGTGCCTGTATTCAGATGCGGGAATGGACCTTGGAGGAAAACCGGGAGCTGAAGATGGCGGTGAATATCTCCGGCAAGCAGCTGAAATATCCCAACTTTATTGCAATGCTCACAACTATAATCCAGGAAACGGGTGTTGACCCGACGAGCCTCGAACTGGAGTTCACTGAAAGTATTATCATGGAAAATATTGAGAATACCGTCGAGATCTTCTGCAAACTCAAAGAGATGGGGATTCAACTGAGCATCGATGATTTCGGTACCGGCTATTCGTCACTTAATTATTTGAAACACTTCCCTGTCGATCGGATCAAGATTGATAAATCATTCGTGGATGATATCAATCACAACGAGAGCGATGCGGCGATCGTAAAGGCCATCGTTTCCATGGCCCAGAGTTTAAGCCTGCGAGTGGTTGCGGAGGGTATTGAAAACAGTGATCAGCTGCATAAACTTACCACGTTGGGTTGTGACGAGGGCCAGGGATATTATCTGGCGATGCCGATGCATGCCAAGGCCCTGGCTGAAAACCTGGGGAAAAAACATGGGAGAAAGATTGAAAAAGTCCCGGTAACGGAATGGTTTGACGACCGCAATGTTTGATAGAGAGCCGTTGTTAGCTTTCGTCTCCGCAACGATAAATTGAACAGTTAAACCGACTTGTTGTCGAGCGGCAGCGAAATCCGGAAGGTGGTGCCGGCCGAAACGCTGCTTTCGACGGTCAGGGTTCCATGATGCTCCTCGATGATACGCTGGGTAATTGACAACCCCAGTCCGGTTCCGGCCCCCTTGCGGGTAAAAAATGGCTCGAAAATCAGCGGCAGATCTTGCTGATGTATACCGGGGCCGTTGTCATGGATGGTAACAGAAACTGTCGTGTCACCGCACCCGGTTGTGATGGTAATAATCCCGCCGGACTCAAGGACTTCGAGCGCATTTTTCAGAATATTGATCAGCGCCTGGCGTATCTTTTCGGGGTCGAATCTGAACTGTGGCAGCCGTGCGTGCGAAACGTTCAGGGCAACCCCCTGTTTCTCGGCCTGTCTGCGCATCATCAGCAGAACATCATTTACAAGCTGGGCCAAGTCCCCCTCCCTGAAAGCTGTGCGAACCGGTGAAGAGTAGTTGAGCAGGGCGCTGACCAGTCTCTCGACCCGCTCAATCTCCGCCAGCGCCTTGGAAAGCATCTCTCTTTCCTCCGCGCTGAAGCCCGGCTTGTCGTGCAGATCATCGAGCAGGAGCGAAATGCCGGTCAGCGGGTTGCGGACTTCGTGGGCAATTCCGGCTGAAAGTTTGCCGAGCGACGCCAGACGGTCGAGCCGCACCGTCTCTTCACGCAGGCGTTCCCGTTCCGTTTCGTTGCGCAGTGTTACGGTTAATCCCATTTCGGCGTCAGTGCCGATCGGGAACAGCCCGATATCGTAATAGGTCATCTCTCCGTTAATCTGCCGGTTCAGCGGTTCTCTCCCATATCCCTGCTTGGTGCGCAGGACATCCTCTATCCGTGAACAGACATCAGGCCATGCGGCAAAGACCTCGTGATATTCCATGCCAAGGCAGACCGCATCGGAAAGGAACTTCTGCCCAACGCCGTTGATTGAGGTCAGGATTCCGGCTGGTGATATCGTAATAATTGCGCTTGAAATACTTTCC
>JBAQPK010000098.1:0-2552 GCA_049305715.1 Desulfuromonadaceae bacterium
CCGGTAAGGGTGCTGCCGTTGGATCAGGTTTTTACCAGCTTGAAGCGCTTTTATAATGGTGAATATGTTGTGGATCTGAACGGATCAAATGTTTGCAAAAATGGCATTCCCCCTAGAATCAAGCACAAAACCGCCGCCGAAGAAAATTTACCATCATACCTGAAGAGCCTGAAATAAATGTTTCTTGTGCCGATGGCGGTTGTACGCCCAGCATTCATCGATACGTTTGTTGTGCCGATGGTACCTTTCTTCTTTTCCGGAAGGGCGTCCTCTGTCTTGATTGGTTGACAAACAGCGGACGTGGAAACTACTATGTTGACCGCAGAAGTTAATTTCATCTTGAAAGGTTTTTATGAAGGTCATTATCCTGCTCGGCGATGGTATGTCGGACATCACCTACAGCGAACTTGGAAACAAATCTCCTTTGCAGTACGCCGCTACTCCCAACATGGATTTCATGGCACAGCATGGCCAGGTCGGCCTTGCAGCCACGGTTCCCGCTGGCTTGCCACCCGGCAGCGACGTAGCAAATCTGTCGGTATTCGGTTATGATCCCCGTACCTGCTACACCGGACGTTCGCCGCTTGAAGCGATCAGCATGGGGGTTGCACTCGGTCCCGATGATGTTGCTTTCCGTATGAACCTTGTAACTCTCAAGCCCCAGGGAAGCTCGATCTACATGCAGGACTTTTCTGCCGGGCATATCCCCACGGCAGAGAGCCGTGAACTGGTTGAAACACTCCAGAAGGAGCTTGGTAACTCTGAAATCGAGTTCCATGCCGGCGTCGGATACCGGCACCTGATGGTCTGGCGCGGCGGCAAAGACGGCATGTGTTCCACTCCGCCCCACGACATTACCGGCAAAGCGGTACTCGATTCTCTCCCGAGAGGAGATGGCGCGGATATGCTTATCAATATCATGAACCACTCCCAGATGGTGCTTCACAGCCACCCGGTCAACGTGCGACGCAAGGAGCAGGGGAACCTGCCCGCCAACTCGGTCTGGCTCTGGGGACATGGCAAAACTCCCCGGATTCAACCATACCGGGAAAAATTCGGACTCTCCGGAGCGGTTATCTCGGCAGTCGATCTGATCAAAGGAATCGGTATCTGTGCCGGCCTGGACATCATCAACGTTGAAGGAGCAACCGGCTACATCGATACCAATTATCTCGGCAAGGGACAGGCGGCTCTGGCTGCCCTGCAGAATCATGATTTTGTCTATGTTCATGTGGAAGCGCCGGACGAGGCTTCGCATGCCGGCAATATGCAGCATAAGCTCCAGGCTATCGAGAATTTTGATCGTCAGGTGGTTGGAACGGTGCTGGAGGGAATTAAGAAATTCGGTGACTATGCCATCCTCTGTATGCCAGATCATCCAACGCCGGTAAAGTTGATGACCCATACTTCTGATCCGGTTCCCTTTGTCATCTATCGGGGCGGAGAGGGGGAGGGGAACGGCGCCGCTTCGTATGACGAAGCACAGGCCAAGGCGACCGGACTGCTGCTTGAAGGTCATGAACTGCTGCACAAGCTGCTTTCCTGACATTTGTATAAATGTGAAATGAGAAGGGCATCCGTACCAGTCAGGATGCCCTTTTCTTGTTCTATCTTTGGTATGTTCCTTGATTTTCAGGTCTGTTTCGCGGATGTTGCATATAGGCAGAATGCGAACCACCTGAAATGCGTGATCGCTGCTATTTGAATGGCCACTGCAGCATAATCATCCAGGGCATTGATGCAAAAATGCAACAATGAGTTTTAAACAGATTCTATCTATGCTAATGTAAACAAGTTTGTTAATGGAAAGGAATTCCGGCTGTATGAACACCAGAGTTTCACAGGTAGAACGGAAAAAAAGATTCCGTGAAGCGTTTTTCATCGTTCTTGCGGTCCTGGCGATTATTTTTCTGACCAAGGCAGAAATCAGCCTGACTCAGCTGAGCGCAGATGCCAAGCTGGGGAGCAATATTGCCATCTTCGTAGTAATAAACATTATTATTCTGCTGGTCATTCTGCTGGTGTATCTGGTCAGCCGCAATGTTGTAAAACTTTTTGTCGAAAGTCGTTCAAACCCCTTTGCAAAAAAACTTCGTACAAAGCTGGTCCTTTCATTCGTCGCCCTTTCGCTCGTTCCCACCCTGCTGCTCTTTTTTGCCGCTGCCGGCTTTATAAACAACACCGTGCATAACTGGTTTAACACCCAGGTTGAAGCATCATTGAGTGAGTCGCTTGAGGTCGCGCAGACGTATTACAAAAGTTCGGCATCAAATTCGCTGTATTACGGCAAGCAGATCAGCCGCTTTATAAGAGACCAGAAGCTGCTTAACGAGGATAATCTGCCGCAGCTCAAACAACTTATCCACCAGAAGCAGAATGAATATAACCTGGGGGTGGTAGAGGTCTATTCCGCCCAGCGTGAGGAACTGGTCCGGGCTACAAACCCGGCAGTGCCAAAAGGGGAATTTACCAACCCGTCTTCTGAAGATATCAAGCGCGCTCTGGCGGGGGAGGAGCTGACGAGGGTAAACCAGGCGGGAAAGGCGGATTTG
>JBAQPK010000099.1:0-6225 GCA_049305715.1 Desulfuromonadaceae bacterium
GGTTCCCTTTGTCACGGCCGCCACAGTGACTTTCTGTGTCGGCGCCATGTTTTTCCTGATCATTATCTGGCCGGTCATTATCAATTTTTCCCTGTCCTATGAAGCCGAAGGGCTGCAAAGCTGGTTTAACATCAGCGCCTACGTTAATTTTTGTCTGCGGCTGATTCTGATCTTCGGACTGATCTTTGAACTACCGGTTTTGACGCTGCTGCTGGCCCGCTTCGGGATCGTCAATTATCAGATATTAGCTCCCAAACGGAAATACGCCCTCCTCGTCAGCTCGATTGTTGCCGCTTTTCATGCCGACCTGATCACCATGTTTGTCATTATGATCCCGATGTACCTGATGTACGAAATAAGTATCTGGGTGGCGCTGATCTTCGGCAGGAAGAAGGTCACAATTGACGACCAGCTACCGGGACAAGCAGCATAAACACCTGATAAATACTGTTGACAAGCTCCGCCAAAACCCCTAAAAAAGATTTATAATGTCTTTTTGGTGTGTTAGAAGTTATGCTGCGTTTTCCGGCAGAAACATCTTCTTTAACACTCGTATCCTCTTTGTAAGGGCCAGGGGTTTACATGATGGAGCTAACTCGTAAAGGTGAATATGCAATCAGGGGCATCGTCTATCTGGCGGGAAAACCGATTGACAAAGTATGTCTGCTGAGTGATATCGCCGCCGCGGTAGATGTTCCCCCGACGTTTCTTGCCAAAATTTTCCAGCAGTTCAGCAAAATGGGGCTGGTCAAATCATTCAGGGGCACCGGCGGCGGTTTCATGCTGGGACGCCCCCCGGAAAGCATTACTCTGCTTGAAGTTGTTGAAGCGGTTGAAGGGGCGATCGTTCCGAACCGGTGCGTCGTCATGCCTTCGGATTGCGGACGTTCCGGAGTCTGTAATGTTCATCCGGTATGGAAGAGGGTTCAAGAACAGGTGCGCGGCGTGCTGGATGGGGTAACACTCAAAGATCTGTCCAAGGAGGAATAACCCAAACCTAACAACCTGATTTTATTACATTTAACTAAAAACAAGTTGACACACATCCGTTAGTGGTATAATTTTCTAAAACATTGTACTAAAAATTCAAATCCCGATAATCGGGATTTTGGCGTTTTAGGGACAAAATAACTCAGAAAGGAGCATCCCGCCGGAGATACGCCCTCGCAGTCCGTGGGCAACGACGCCGCTCCGGCAAAGCCGATACAACTTCCCTACTCTTTTATTATGCGAAAAAAACTTATCCATCTCATGTGCCTTATGTGCCTGTTAGTAGTAACAGCGTGCGAAAATGTCCCGTTTAGACGTGCGGAACTCCAATCAACCCCGCCGCTGGTCGCCGAGCCCTCCATCCTTGACAGCAGCAGCATCTCCCTTATCCAGCGAAAAAAGCAACAGGCGGTTATCCAATCCGCATTCTCCCGCAGAACGTCTCCCGAGCGGGCACATCAACTGGCGGCGATCTGTTTTGACAAGACGGTCGGCACCGTCTTCATGCCGTTTGATCTTGCCGAGATTGCACTTGCCGAAACCGGCGGCCACCGGCTCTCCGCCCGGGCGGTTTCATCAAAAGGGGCTCGTGGAGTCTGGCAGCTGATGCCGTACCGCGCCCGGAGCCACGGCTATTCCCCCAAAGACATGCTTGACGATGCCAAATGCGCCGAAGCCGCAATCTGTGAACTCTATTCCAAACTTGACATGGCCCAGGGAAACCTCGAACGTGCCAAAAAGTATTATTGTGGGCAGGGTCCGCAGGCAAATGCGTATATGAAAAAAATTCGCACCGTCCGGCAGGAGATGATGACCGAACTGAATCTGCGCGGCAATACGCTTGCCCTGACGGCTTCGGCATCATGACCGGACCATGACGCTCATATACAAAGAAGGGTGATGCCGCTTACGTTCCGGGAGCCAATCGCCCGGACAAATCGTTTCAACCGTATGGTGCGGCCGCTTGAGAAGATTCTCCAGGCGGCCGCAACGGGTGTTTTTTCTTGATATGAAAGGAGCCGCTCTGCTATAGTCGGGCGGCTTTTTTGTTCGTCGGACCTTATTCAGACAGGAGTAATTTGTGGAGAGAGGAACGTTTTCAGACAGCTCGACCGGCCTCACGCTTCGATCAAAAATGATCCTCCTTTCCGCTGCAGCTTTTGTTGGCATTCTACTGGTCGGCTTGATTAATCTGTTTATGATGAATGAAGTCAGAATTGGCGGCGCCACCTACCGATACATTCAAAAAGACAAGGATGCCCTGGAAAGTATCGCGCTGCTGAAATCGGACCTTTATCAGATCAACAGTGAAATGCAGAACTTCATGCTTGAAGCGGATCCCGCCATCGCCGGAAAAAACATCGCCGCCATAAAAAGCCTCACAAATGATATTGAACTCAACTTCGGAATTGCTCTTGAGTCGGTTGAATCACCAGAAAGGCATGCGGCCATCAACAAGGCAAATACTATCTGGGAGGAATACAAGAAAACGCTGCTGAATGAGGTGCTGCCCGCGGCAAACAAAGGGGATGTGCTAAAGGCCAGCTATCTCATGACCGGAATCCAGGCGCAGCGGTTCAGTACGTTCAGCACGGCAATTGCAGAGATGGTTGACCGGATTCGCCAGGATGTCAGCGCCAGCGAGCGACGGGTCGCGGCAAGCATCAGAACAAAGATAGCTGCTTCCGTCGCGGTTACGATTGTTGTCATCGCCCTGATCGCCCTGTTTTCATATTTCATCACGGCCTCTATCACCAGGCCGCTCAGAAGCTGCGTCGATTTTGCCAAAGCCATGGCCGGCGGCCGACTGGATGCCCGCCTGAAAGTGCGCGGCGGCGGAGAGGCTGCCGATCTGGCGCATGCAATGAACATTATGGCAGAAAATCTGCACGGTATGGTTTCGCGCATCGGCTCTGCATCTGAAGTACTCACCTCCATCGACAGCAATCTTGAAAATGCCGCGCGTCAGGTGGTAAATTCCGCACAGATGCAGGAAAAATCGGTATTGGAAACATCACGCGCCGTTGTGCAAATCGACAAATCGGTGCACGAAGTATCCGAAGGGATCGACAAGCTTTCGGAGTCGGCCACCGGAACGTCCGCATCGTCGCTTGAGATGGCTGCAACCATCGAAGAGATCGCTATGAGCGCTGAGAAACTGGGAGAATCTGTTGAAGAGGTCAGTGCTTCAATTACGGAAATAGCCTCTTCAATCAAAGAAATCGGCGTCAGCATTATCAATTTGCTGGACGCATCGACAACAACGGCATCATCAATTGCCGAGATGGACGCTACCATCAAGCAGGTGGAAAAAAATGCCATGGATTCCGCCGCTATTTCTGAAATCGTCCGAAGCGACGCGGAGATCGGCAAAAATGCCGTCCTTGAAGCGATTGCCGGTATGCAGGCGATCAGGGCCTCTTCACAGATAACCTCGGAGGTTGTTGAAACACTTTCGTTACGGGTACACGATATCGGAGCCATTCTTTCCGTGATTGACGAAGTCGCGGAGCAGACCAATCTACTGGCTCTCAATGCCGCGATCATTGCAGCCCAGGCCGGGGAGCATGGCAAAGGCTTTGCCGTGGTTGCCGACGAGATTCGTGAACTGTCCGAGCGGACCAGCAGCTCCACCCGTGAAATTGCAGCAGTCATCAAGGGTGTCCAGGAAGAGACGCGCCGTGCGGTGGATGCGATCAGCCAGGCAGAGGAAAGTATTGCCGCGGGCGAAAAACTGTCGCAACGTTCCGGTACAGCATTAGAGAAGATAGTAACAGGTGTGGAGCGAGCGGGAATCCGGGTCAGCGAGATCGCCAAGGCAACCGTTGAACAGGCGCGGGGCAGCCAGAGTATTCGTGAGGCCATGGAAAGCGTGGAAGATATGGTTGGGAGCATCGCCAATTCTTCGCGCGAGCACTCCCGCGGAACCGACATGATCTCGGCAGCGGTTGAGCGGATGAAGGATCTCACGGTCCATGTGCGCACTTCTACCCGTGAGCAGAGCAGGGCCAGCAATCTGATCGCCCGGTCAGCGGAGGATGTGGCCGCCATGGTGGACCAGATACGCAGAGCATGCCGTTCGCAGGTAGACAACAGCGCACTGATTTCGAAATCGGTCAACAGCATTGAAGGGGCAACGGTTGCCAACGTTCATGCAACAACGGTCATGAATGCCGCGGTTGCGGATTTGACGCATCAGATTGACCTCCTTGACAAGGAGATGTCCGGTTTCAGGATATGACCGGCGGGATGATAACGATATGAGCAGACTTGCAGCGCGCTTTAACACACTTCACGCACGGCATTCCAAGGCATTGGTAACATTTATTACCGCCGGCGACCCGGATCTTTCCACGACTGAAGAGATGATCTATCTGCTCGAGGAGTCGGGAGCCGATGTTATCGAACTCGGTGTTCCTTTTTCAGACCCGATGGCAGACGGGCCGACGATTCAGCTCTCCTCGGAAAGAGCCCTGTCATCCGGAACGACGCTTCACGGCATCATGGAGGTCGTAAAAAAAGTCCGTTCCCGTTCCGATATTCCGATCATTTTGATGGGGTATCTTAACCCTCTTCATGCATACGGATACGACAGCTTTTGCCGCGACGCCGCGGAAGCCGGAGTCGACGGCGTCCTCGTGGTGGATATGCCGCCGGAAGAATCGCACGAGCTGACCGTACCGGCCCGACGTTATGGACTGGATGTTATTTTCCTGCTCACACCGACCTCGGATGCCGCCCGCATATCCGCCGTGGACCGCCTCGGCAGCGGCTTTGTCTATTACGTCACGGTAACCGGGGTGACGGGAGCCAGAACCTCTGTTTCAGGTACCCTGACGCAGGAATTGTCACGGGTGAAACAGGTTATTACACTCCCTGTCATGGCAGGGTTCGGCATATCCACTCCAAAGCAGGCCGCTGAGGTAGGGCTGTTGGCGGACGGCATCGTTGTTGGCAGTGCCATTGTCAAGCTGTTCGAGCGGTACTGCGGAGAAGAGCTGAAACAACAGCTGCGTCAGTATGTCAGTGATCTGAAACATGCCCTGATGGATAGTGGACGTGCTTGACAGCGCATCCCGATTCTGATATCCAGCAGTTTTACTTGCACTTAACTATTTCACTAATACGAAAGATCGGGGTTACCTATGAGCTGGTTTACGAAAGAAAAAGTCGGCATTGAAAAATCAGGGGGGAAGAAGGTCACGTTTCCCGATGGAATGTGGATCAAGTGCCCGGGCTGCTCCGAAACACTTTTGAGCAAGGATGTAGAAGCCAATCTGCAGGTCTGCCCGAAGTGCGGTCACCATTACCGGATATCCGCGCGCAAACGCCTTGAAGCCCTTCTTGATGGCGGTGTCTGGCAGGAGTATGATGCCAATGTGACATCGGTCGATTTTCTCGAATTTAAAGACGCCAAGAGCTATCAGGAACGTATCGACGCGGCTCTGGCCAAGGGGGGAGCAAAGGATGCGGTAATCTGTGTCGAAGGAGCTGTCGATGGGCTGCCGGTTCAGGTTTCCTGCTTTGATTTTTCCTTCATGGGGGGGAGCATGGGAAGCGTTGTGGGAGAAAAAATTACCCGCTCCATTGAACGCGGCCTGCAGAAACGCCAACCGGTGATCATCATCTCCGCTTCCGGCGGGGCACGCATGCAGGAGAGCATCCTCTCCCTGATGCAGATGGCCAAGACATCTGCCGCCTTGGCAAAACTTAAAGGCGCCGGCATCCCGTTCGTATCGCTGCTGACCGATCCCACCACCGGCGGCGTGACCGCCAGCTTTGCCATGCTGGGAGATGTAAATATTGCCGAACCGAAAGCGCTGATCGGCTTTGCCGGCCCGCGCGTCATCGAACAGACGATTCGCCAGAAACTTCCGGAAGGCTTTCAGCGGGCGGAATACCTGCTCGACCACGGCATGATCGATGCGATCATACCACGCAATGAAATGCGCACAAAGCTGGCTTCCATACTGAAAATGCTGCATCGTCCCGCCGCCTGACATGCCCCTGACAGACGTGCTGGAAAGGCTTTACGCCCGCCGGCGCTTTGGTATACGACCAGGCGTCGAAAGGGTCGGCACGCTGCTCGGGCGATTGGGGAATCCTGAAAAAAAGTTTCGCACGATTCATGTCGTCGGCACGAACGGCAAAGGTTCCACCTCAGCCTTTCTCTCCTCTATCCTCCGTAGCGCCGGGCACACCGTTGCCCAGTTCAGCTCTCCTCACCTGGTACGT
>JBAQPK010000100.1:0-2465 GCA_049305715.1 Desulfuromonadaceae bacterium
TGCTCAGACAGCGCGAACGTGCAGAGGCAGCGCTGCAACAAAGCCACGCGATGCTGAGCAACCTCTCCAGACAGGTGCCGGGAATTCTCTTCAAAACATGCCTTCATACGGATGGTCGGTTCGAAACGCCCTACGCCAGCAGCAACTCATACGACATCTACGAATTGTCGCCAGAAGAAATCCAGCGCGATGTCGCAGCCGTCTTTCAAAGAATCCATCCCGCCGATCGTGACCGCATTACCGCCTCCTTCCATGAATCCGCACCGACGCTCGATCAGTGGAAATGCGAATACCGTGTGGTTCTGCCCCGGCAGGGGCTGAAATGGCTGTACGGTGTTGCACAGCCGCAGAAACGGGAAGACGGAACAATCGTCTGGTACGGAATCATCATGGATATCACCGAGCGTAAACGCATGGATGATATGCTGAGGCTCAAGGATTTCACCCTGAGAAACATTGCCGATGCAATCTTCTGGATCACCCCGGACGCAAGGATCTGGGATGCGAACGGTGCCGCGGAAAAAATGCTCGGCTATACCCATGACCAATTTCTGTCCATGCGAATTTGTGATATCGGCCCGGAGTTTCCCGCCGAGAGGTGGCCGGCACACTGGGAAGAGTTGAAACGGTCGGGAAGCCTCCATTTTGAAACCTTTCAGAGGACACGGGACGGCCGCGATATCCCGGTCGAAATATCGGCCAATTTTTTTGAATATGACGACCGGGAATACAACTGCGCCATTGTTCGCGACATCACCGAGCGGCGTGCAATGCAGGAGGAGCGCATCAAGAGCCAGAAACTGGAATCCCTCGGGGTTCTGGCGGGCGGCATTGCCCATGACTTCAACAACATCTTGACCGGAATCATGGGGAACATCTCCTTCGCACGGAAGTTCATCGACGAATCCCACAGATCTTCAAAAATCCTGGAGCAGGCTGAAAAAGCTTCCCACCGGGCCGCCGACCTTGCCCACCAGCTGCTGACCTTTGCAAAAGGGAGCCAGCCCATCAAGAAAACCGTTTCCGTCCGGCAGATAGTTGAAGCATCCGCTTCGCTGGTCCTGCACGGTTCTAATGCGCGAAGTGTCATTACAATCCCGGACAACCTCTACGCCATCGATGCCGATGAAGGGCAGCTCAGCCAGGCATTCAACAACATCATCATAAATGCCGCTCAGGCGATGCCGGATGGCGGCACCATCGCCATCGCCGCCGAAAACGTCACGATGGACCCTGCAAACATGTTCTCCCTGGCAGCAGGAAACTATATCAGGATAACCTTTACCGACACGGGGTGCGGCATAGCGGCCGAAGACCAGAAAAAGATCTTCGATCCCTATTTCACGACCAAGCCCTCAGGCAACGGGCTCGGGCTGGCCTCTGTCTACTCGATAGTCAGCAAACATGGCGGGCATATAAGTGTCCGCTCCACAGCCGGCACAGGCGCGACCTTTGACATGCTGCTTCCCGCCGGCAACCGGAACCGCATCGAATCCCGCACGGAGACGACGGCGGCGGAGGCGGGTGAACATAATTCCCTGCTCGTAATGGACGATGAAGATACCATCAGGGACTTGGCATCCGGCATGCTGGGTGACCTGGGGTACCGCGTGAAGACGTGCGGCAACGGAGTTGAGGCCATCGCCCTCTACTCCGCAGCCATGGCAGCGGGAACCCCGTTTTCTGCCGTGATCATGGATCTTACGGTCCCCGGCGGCATGGGGGGCAAAGAGGCTGCACAGCACATTCTGCGGATTGACCCCCAGGCCCGCCTGGTCGTCTCGAGCGGCTATTCGAACGATCCTGTTATGGCCGATTACAGCCGATTCGGTTTCTGCGCAACGGTAGCAAAACCGTACGGCATGGCTGGAATTGCAGGGGTTCTGAGCAGAGTGCTGACAGCCGGCCCCGAATCGGATGAATTCGCTCCGGTCAAGCGTGGCAACACCCACCCGCGGTCAGAGCGGTAAACCATAATGAAACAAAAAAGAACCGCGTGTTGTCCCCCCAAAGGGGTCGCGGTTCTTTTATTGTAAAAGCATCCCATGGAGCAGGTTGGTTTTGCAGTACCGCTTTTCTGTCACATCTCCGGGAGCATCCCGAGCCATTCCTGAATGAAGAGATCGATATACTCGCGGCTGATGGCGCTGGAATGCGGTGTGAGCAGCACGTTGGGCAGTTCCCAGAGGGGCGAGGCAGAAGCCAGCGGCTCCTCGGCAAAAACATCCAGCCCGGCGCCGGCGAGAGGACCGTTCTTGAGGGCGGTTACGAGATCTTCTTCCCGGTAGCAGTTGCCGCGCCCCAGGTTGTACAGGTACGCCCCCGGCTTCATGGCGCTGAAATGCCGGGCGGTAAAGATGCCGTCGGTTTCCGTCCCGCCCGGCAGAACAAAGACCACGTGATCGGCATAGGGGAGCTCCTCCTCCAGCATTCCATAGGAGATCACCCTGTCAACAAGGGGATCC
>JBAQPK010000101.1:0-3261 GCA_049305715.1 Desulfuromonadaceae bacterium
TGGGTCCTGATGCCGTTTGGGATCTGATCCCGGATTTTGTGGAAAATCATGGCGCTTCCGATTTTCACGAAGTTGACGATCTGCTGGCATTTGCTGAATTATCAGATCAGATGATCATGCCGCTGGTTGATACGCGCTACCTGTGGGGTGATGTGCCGACCGCCCTGCAGGGATATCTGCAGCGGGGCTTTAAAGGCATCAAGGGTCTCTATCTTCCGGATAACGAAAATGACCTTGGCGTTAGAAGTATTCCCGACTCATTCGGTATCACCCTCGAACAGTATCGTCAGCGGGAGTGGGAGATTTTTTCTTTTGTCCAAAACCATGATCTGCCACTTTTGTACCATATGGATGCCCGCCGCTATGGGGACGCAATGATGGAGCTACTGGATGATTTCCCCAAAGTCAGGGTCAACTTCCCGCATCTGGGGATCAGCCGCAAGGCCTTCAGCAAAATTCTTGACCGTTATCCCAATGTTTACACGGATATTGCGAGCCTTCTTCCCTACATTCGCAGCAACCCCGGGAGCTATCGAGATTTTATCATGCACTACCCGGACCGGGTCTGTTTCGGTTCGGACGCCTTTCTCTACCAGGCAGAGAGGGTTATTGATTACATAGACGTGGTGAAGGAGTTGAAGCTGCCGGAAGAAATAGAAAGGCAGGTATTTAACAACAATCCGGCCAGGTTTCTGGGATCTGCACTGGACAATCCGGTGTGACTGGAGATTCGAATATGATAGTGAAAACAAAGCCAGACTATAGCATTCAGACAGTTGGTTTTGCACTCGATGTCCTGGAGCAGTTTTATGGCAGTGATGAGGAGCTTGGACTTACAGAGTTGTGCAGGCGTCTTAAACTCCAAAAAAACAGGGTGTTCAGGCTTCTTGCCACCCTGGAATCCCGTAATTATATAGAGCAGAATAAAGTAACTACCAACTACAGGCTTGGTCTGAAAAATCTGAGATTGGGACAAGCCTTTGTCAAACAGACCGGTCTCCGGCAACTGGCAAGGCCGGTCTTGGAAACTCTTGCCAGGAAGTGTGAAGAGACTTCATGTGTTGCAATTATGAAGGATTTTCATGTTGTTTATATTGATGCAATTGAGTCGAAACTGCCGATAAGGGTTGTCGCCAGTGCCGGAACAATGCACCCATTTTATTGCACTGCAGCAGGTAAGATACTTGCTTCAGCTCTGAACGAGAATAAACTGTTGGAGTATTGCAGTAATGGCGAGTTGCGGCGGTTTACATCACATACAATTTGTGACCCGATTGAATTGGTGCATCATCTGCGCGGAATAGTTAAACTCGGCTACGCTGTGGGCGACGAAGAGCTGGAAGCCGGTGCCAAATGTGTTGCGGCGCCTATCCGTGACTACACAAAGAATGTCATCGGAGCAGTCAGCATTTCAGGACCGTCAATGCGTTTTACTGCCGAGCACATTAATAATGAGCTGCTACCTCTTGTCAAAGATGCAGCCAATGAACTTTCTTTCTGTCTCGGGTATTAGTTTCCTGGCAGCAACACTTGTTTGTCCGAACCAGCCTTTTCCGCCGTTACTACCACGTTCTGTACGATCCCATCTTCTGAGTAACTTCAAGCTAACTGTCTGAAATCACGTATTCTGGCCAATTGAAGTTTCTCTATGAAAAATCGCTCCCGAAGGGGCGAAGGTCGCTCATCAGAAAATTGTTGAGTCACTTCTTTGTCATAGAGGTTTGCCTGTTCTGAAAGGGCAGCGGGCATACCGGTAACCCGCCGGAACAAGATTTACAAGATGTGTAGTCAATGGTCTACACGTGTACACTGATGGGTGCCGCAGTAACTTGCCAGGATCATTGGATAGTGAGGTGGGGCTGTATACGGAAGTCTACATAATCTTGAATATCACAAATCGGTCTTATGTTGCATGAATAGTATAAAACCCCGTTATAGCTATAAATTAATGAATAATAGAAGGTGTCTGCAAACTTGGCACAATCAGTGAAATAAAGACGTTATATAAATCGCTCATTATTCGTTCTCATGAGTTCAAAAGCATACATTCAAAGGAGAGACAGGAATGCACAGTGTAAAAAATGCCAAGCAAAACTTTGAAAAAGAGTATCAGCAGAAAGTTTGCACGGCGGAAGAAGCCGCATCAATCGTAAAATCGGGGGACTCGCTCTGTTTTCCCATCAGCTGCGGGGAGCCGACACTCTTCGTAAGGGCTCTGGCAGCGCGCAAGCACGAGTTGCATGGGGTTATCGTCAATCAGCAGCACCACCTTTGTCCCGACTATTTTACCGAGGATTCAGCCCCGCATATTAAAGTGAACGCATGGTTCACCAGCCACGTATCTCGTGAGGCAGTGCAGAAAGGGTGGGCCGACTTCGTCCCGAACTACTTCCATGAAGTTCCCAGGCTTTTGCGTGAATTCTGGCCCGTTGATGTGGCAGGTACGGTAGTCTCACCCATGGATGAACATGGCTATTTCACCTGCAGTCTCTCGGTAGCTTACACCATGGAAGCCGTTAAGAAAGCCTCAAAGGTTGTGGTGCAGGTGAATCCTCAGGCCCCCCGGACTCACGGTAACTGCCATATCCACATCTCAGAGGTTGACTGTATCATCGAGTGTGATGAGCCGCTTCAGGAGCTGTCGATTCCATCCATTTCACCGGTTGAAGAGGCGATCGGCGGTTACATATCGGAACTGGTAGAAGATGGCTCCTGTATACAGCTGGGGTGGGGAGGTATCCCCAACTCGGTATGCAAGGCACTGCTGCATAAGAAGGACCTGGGCATCCATACTGAGCTGCTTTCTGACGGTATGGTCGACCTGATGCTGGCTGGCGCCGTCAATAATTCTCGCAAACAGACCCATCGCGGCAAGACAGTTGCCACTTTTGCCCTTGGTACAAGGCGTCTCTACGAGTTCATGGATGATAATCCAAGGATCGAGATGCATCCGGTGGACTATGTTAACTATCCGCATAATATCGGCAAAAACGACAACGTTGTCTCAATTAACGCAACTCTCGAGGTGGATCTCCTCGGGCAGTGTTGCTCGGAATCTTTTGGACACCTGCAGTGGAGCGGGACCGGCGGCCAAGCAGATTTTGCTCGCGGCGCAAACATTTCAAAGGGCGGTAAAGGCTTCATCACGGCGGCGTCGACTGCGAAAAACGGTACGATTTCCAGAATAGTGCCGACCCTTACACCGGGGGCATCCGTCACCACCGGGAAGAACGATGTGGATTATGTCGTGACTGAGTTCGG
>JBAQPK010000102.1:0-3438 GCA_049305715.1 Desulfuromonadaceae bacterium
ATCGAGGATCTTGCCAGGCTGGGCGTTGGCCGGATTGTCGCCATTGATCCGGACATATTCGAAGAGCACAACCTGAACCGGCAGCTGCTGGCCACCCCCCGAACTCTGGGACAGGCCAAGGTAGAAGCGGCGCTGGCACGGGTAAGCGAGATTAATCCGGCTGTGACCGTTACACCGGTCAGGGATGCATTCTGTACCGCCAACGGCCGCGAGCTATTAAACGGGGTGACGGTGGCGGTCGATGCGCTGGACAGCATCTCATACCGGCTGGAACTGGCGGAGGTTTGCACGGAAATACAGATACCGATGGTGCATGGCGCGATTGGCGGCTGGTACGGACATGTGGCAACCCAGCTGCCGGGTGACTCCACGGTGCAGGACATCTATCGAAACTGGGTGGAAGGGAAAGGGATCGAAAAAGAGTTGGGCAACCCGGCCTTCACCCCGGCGGTAGTGGCGAGCCTGCAAGTGGCGGAGGTATGCAAGATTGTACTGGGGAGAGGAGATTTGCTCCGGCACCGGAAGCTGAGCATCGACCTGCTGGATATGGAGTTCCATGAAATCCGGTACGATGGCCCAGCGAAGGTGGTGTACCCTCCCCTCCAGCGAAAACGTACCTGAGAGAGCAGCTGGACAATCATTCGAGGGCCTTTCCACGCGGAGAGGCCCTTTTTGTTATGCAATTACAAGTGTTTTTCTGAAACGCGGAGTCTACGAACAAATCGAATAGCTAATGCTTTGCACAACTCAAAGTGGTTGAGGGTTGCACAGGTTATCGGGACTGTTTGCCTTGGCACCGCAATTTCCACAGACAACAGTCGGCTTGTCGCTGAGACTTTTGACGCACTCTTCGTTATTCTCTGCCTTGAGTGCACACATATGCATTTTGTGTTGTTCGATATTACAAGCCATGACGTCCTCCGTTTTTTTGGTTGAAACAAATTTAGATCCATTTTTAAAATTATAACCGAATATCCGGCACATGCAATTCGGCGAATACGTACCCCCCATCCAAAATTACCGCCGAGACCCGCCGAGTCTTAGATGATGCTGTGATGCTCCACGACCGACCGGTGACTGCGCATGGCCGCAAGATAGCGGGTGTCCTCGGCATAGGTCGTCGGATAGATCAGCGGCACGGGGCAATGGTTCAAATCATTGTCAACATGGACAAAGGTGAACAGACACGAATTGGACAAAGCCCTGCTCGCGCGATCGCGGCTGATGCGCTCGATACTCGCTTCGACACAGACGAAGCCTTCGCTGGTGAAGACGACCCGGCTTGAATGATGCAGCTTGTCCCCCCTGCGTACCGGGTTGACGAAGTTAATGCGATTCACGGCGGCGATCATGGAACGCCCCGGAGCCGCCAGTTCCGAGCAGATGGCGGAAAGTTCGTAGGCCCGCCTTATGAGGTAACCACCGAAGATCTTCCGGGGCACGTTTTCCTGTTCCCGGATACATGCGTTCCCACGCATCCGTAACCAGCCGGCCAGCCAAAAGACCCTGAAAACCGGGTGCTTCCTGGGCGGTATGAAGGGCAGCAAGCAGCTGGTATTCATCATGACTGGGCGGCTCCAGGAGCGCCGCCTGGCTCTGCTTGTACCCTTCCCGGCGTGCCACGGCCTTGTCGAAACGCCGTTTTTCGGTATCGTCCATGTAATCCAGCGGCGGCAATGCTACGCTGACGGCTTCTTCACCCATGCCGGACCGCGCCACCATGGTGAAATAGCAGGAGGCTATGTGGAGCGGCTCGGGGCCGGGTTGTTCAACCCGGATACCGACCTCTAGTGAACTGCGCCCCACGTAGTTGATGCGGGCGCGGCAAACCAGATCGCGCGTCACATCGGCGGCATGGCGGATGAAGATGTTGTCGATGGCCGCCGTCACGACACGCGCCTCGGGGTAGTAGATGTTCACGTATTGAGCGCTGTCTCCTCGGCCACCTTGTCCAGCACCTCCAGCAACAGACCGAAGCGCATGTTACCCTGGATAGGCTCGTCCATCACCATAAAGCGGCGGCGAAGCTTCAAATCGCTGCCGAACGGCAACGTCTGATAAAACGAAGTATCTAAAGGATGTGCCATGGTAAGCCACCTTATCCTTTCCCGATTAGCCGTACCAGATACTAACAGGCATACGACATCCCCATGCAGCCGAGCACCGGTACGGAAACTTCGAGCCTCTGGTGTCCCACTATCCTTTTTTTCATAGCATATTCCTCCTTCTGCTTATCCCCATTATAACGTAAATGGCATCTGTATAGAAGGAATGACCGACCGAAATTGCGATCGGAACAAAATGTGTTACGTTTATAAAATGATATATCGGGCGTTCTGGTCTCCGCTGTTCGGCATGGTGGTGGACAGGTTCGGGGTATCGTGGATGAAAGGCGTAACCGCCTGAAATCCGTAGAACTAGAAAGGAGAAAATCATGTCCAAAGTTGCCTATGTTTCAGAGGTCCGGATCGAACGGGTGAAGGGTCCGCTGCGTCGGGCGTATCTTCCGGCTGAAAAAGAGCCGGTCCTGTTCGGAGTCCACGGGGCGGTCGCCGCCCACTACGGGGTGAGCCCGGACATATCGGAGCCGCATGCCACGACACTCGACTATATCGTCGCTGCGGCGGCCGGCTGACTGACCGGGACCTTCGGCGGTACGCTGGAGTCGCGGAAAGTAAGGATCGAAGGAGAAGGGCTCGTGGGAGTCGCACGGGGCGAGGTGGAACTTGAGGGTAACGTCCTTGTCATCAAGCGGATACATGTACTCTACCGGCTTGTGACCCCAGCGGAGGACAAGGAAAAGGTCGACCGGGCATACGGGCTACATGCGGACAATTGTCCGGTCTACCGCTCACTCCGGGCGGCTATCTCTATCACTACAGAACTCGGATGGCGGGAATCAGGCACTTAGGCAGGAGCGAAAGGGAGCGGTCGGCTGCGTCTGACCGGTGAAGCTAGCACCTATCACCATCGGCCACGGCACTGGAAGGAATCAAAAATCATTCGCAATTATCCCAGGGCACCACGAGGATAAAAGCGTCGGCTTCATTTTTGTGCAGCTTTCGTTTTACTCCGACGTGATCGATGCCTTGTCGATGAAAGAGAAGCGATACTAAATGGCCAAACAACCTCTGTGAGCACTATTTCGCTCTGCTGCTCAAAACCTTGCCTAATATTTCACGAGCATTTTCACCTTCTTTCTTGCCGACTTTAGCCTTGAGAACAGAAATCAGGCTCTTTAGCTGCGCCTCCGTCAGGCCGATATTTAACCCGACGTTGAAATGGGCCTGCAGTTGGGAATTGACGCCATCCATGCCGGCTAGAGCCGAAATGGTAGCAATCTCCCGGCTCTGGAAGTCCAGATTGTCACGCCCGAAAATATCGCCGAACAGGTGACCTTTCAAAAACTGATCGATGGCGGGAGCGAAGGTATATATC
>JBAQPK010000103.1:0-9456 GCA_049305715.1 Desulfuromonadaceae bacterium
GGGAAAGTTCCTGCTCGATCTCCGGGGTATGCCGGTGGGTTCCGCCAACCCCGTACGCCTTGAAGCCCTCGTTCACCTCGCAGTAAAGACTGTCTACCTTGGCAGAGCGGCCGGCGCCGGTAATGCCGGAAGCGGAGTCGGCGATGATGCTTGACAGGTCGATAAGTCCCTTCTTCAGCAGCGGAGCCAGCGCGAGGATGATGCTGGTAGGGTAGCAGCCGGGATTGGCGACCAGTTTTGCCCCCTTGATCCTGGCCCGCCTGAGCTCCGGCAATCCGTAGACAGCCTTCCTCAGTCCCGCAGGGTTGAGATGGGGCTCATACCACTCCCCGTACACCGCCGGGTCGGAAAGGCGGTAATCGGCGGACAGATCGATGATCTTCCTGCCGAGCTTAAGAAATGTCGGCACGACCTCCATTGCAGCCTTGTGGGGAAGTGCGGTGAAAATTATATCCGCTTTTTCGGCAACCCGCACCGGCTCAAGATTTTCCAGCACGACATCACACCGTCCCCTGAGAGTCGGAAAAACATCGGAAATGCGCTTGCCGGCGCTCTGTTCGGAGGTCAGGCAGGTCACCGCCACCTCAGGGTGGCAATGGAGGATGCGAATCAATTCCAGCCCGGTGTAGCCGCTGGCTCCGACGATGGCAACATTCAACATGGATATGGCTCCTTTCACATGGCCCCGACAAACGGGATACGTGCGCTAACGAGGTGTTTTGTACCGATTATAGCGCACACAATAACTTCTAACGTACTAAAAAAGGGGAAACCCTTGCGGATTTCCCCTTGTACCATTGCAGCGCGGTGTAATCCAGCGATTAACGCTTGGAGAACTGGAAGCGGGCACGGGCAGCTTTTCTGCCGTACTTTTTACGCTCTTTAATACGAGAATCGCGGGTGATGAAACCGGCTTTTTTGAGGACGCCGCGCAGTTCCGGCTCATGCAGCAGCAGAGCCTTGGTGATACCGTGCTTGATAGCGCCGGCCTGGCCGGTGTCGCCGCCTCCTGAAACAGTGACGTACACATCAAAAATACCGACTTTTTCAACCAGCTCAAACGGCTGACGGACAACCATCTTGGATGTTTCGCGACCGAAGTATTCATCCAGGGTTTTGTGGTTGACGGTGAAAGTGCCTACACCAGGCTTAAGCCATACTCTGGCAATTGAAGTCTTGCGTTTGCCTGTTCCATAATAACTGATTGCTGCCATATCGTGTTCTCCTTGGAGTATTAAAGTGCCAGATTCTTTGGCTGCTGGGCGGCGTGTGGATGGCTCGGCCCCGCATAGATTTTAAGCTTGCTGAGCATTGCCCGGGCAAGCTTGTTCTTGGGGAGCATCCCTTTGACAGCCTTCTTGATAAGATCTTCAGGCTTCTTTTCAAGCAACTTGCCCGCCGTGATTTCCTTCAGTCCACCGACGTATCCGGAATGACTGTAATAAGTTTTGTCGGCTAATTTGCGGCCGGTCAGGGCAATCTTCTCAGCGTTTACAACGATGACGAAATCGCCGGTATCAACACTGGGTGTGTAGAGAGCCTTGTTTTTCCCACGCAGGACATTTGCGATCTGAGATGAAATACGGCCCAGAACTGCATCCTGTGCATCAACAATGTACCAGTCACGCTTTACGTTTTCAGCTTTAGCTACTTCTGTTTTCATAATTTCCCCATCCGCAGTACAACCTGTAAATGAATACAGGCCATGATTTTTTTGAAGAGGTGTAACTTACTGAAAGAGTGAGATCGTGTCAAGGGAAAAATTTTCAGGACAACTAATTGGTCTGATAATTGATCTGATCAATGTTGTAACCGGGCTGATTTCATGTTACAACCACGCGGCAATTATCAGATTTTTTCGGAGACTGTACTATGAAGATAACGGTAGCAGATGTCGAGCATGTAGCACGTCTGGCGCGGCTTGCACTGACCCCTGGAGAAAAAGAGCTTTTTGCCGGCCAGATGGATGCGATCCTCGGGTATGTGGAAAAACTGAAGGGGCTGGATACGGACGGGATTGTACCGACCTCGCATGCCGTACCGATGGAAAATGCATTCCGCGAGGATATTGTTCAACCTTCACTCGGCCTGAATAAGGCCTTGGCCAATGCTCCCGAAAGCACCGGCACTTTTTTTACCGTGCCGAAGGTCATCGAATAAACAAGGGAAAAATCTACCATGAATATTTTTGACTTGACCATCCATGAGCTCCATACAGCACTGAAGAGCAGGCAGGTCTCTTCCGTGGAGGCAACCACAGCCATGCTGGAGCGGATCGAATCAGTCGAGCCGCGGATAGGCTCTTTCATCACGGTCACGCCTGAAAAGGCGCTGGCCGCCGCAAGAGACGCAGACCAGCGGATTGCGCGGGGAGAGTGCCGTCTGCTGACCGGCATCCCGCTGGCAATCAAGGATATTTTCCTGACGGAAGGGATCCGCACGACCTGCGGCTCCCGCATTCTGGATAACTTTACCCCCCCCTACAGCGCCACCTCCTGGGAAAAGCTGCGTGACCGCGGAGCGGTACTGCTCGGAAAACTGAACCAGGACGAATTTGCCATGGGCTCCTCGAATGAATCAAGCGCCTACGGCATCACCCACAATCCATGGGACACGACCCGCATTCCGGGCGGCTCTTCGGGAGGTTCCGCGGCGGCGGTGGCCGCCAGCCAGGCGGTCGCAACGCTCGGCACGGACACCGGCGGTTCCATCAGGCAGCCCGCTTCGCACTGCGGCTGCGTCGGCCTGAAACCGACCTATGGCCGCGTCTCACGCTACGGTGTAATTGCCTACGCCTCGTCACTGGACCAGGTCGGACCGCTGACCCGCGACGTGGCGGACTGCGCCGCGATGCTGGAGGCTGTGGCCGGCCACGACCCGAAAGACTCCACCAGCGTCGATACGCCGGTGCCGGACTACAGCGCCACCCTGACACACGGGGTGAAGGGATTGAAGATCGGCCTGCCGAAAGAGTACTTCATCGACGGCCTCGACCCGGATGTCCAGAAAGCGATGGAGTCTGCCATCGAGACCTATCGCCGCCTCGGAGCCGAATTTGTCGATATTTCACTGCCGCACACCGACTATGCGGTGGCAACCTACTACCTTATTGCCACCGCTGAAGCCAGCTCCAATCTGGCACGCTACGACGGGGTCCGTTTCGGACACCGGGCCGAGGCGGACGGGCTGCTGGACATGTACACCAGGAGCCGCAGCGAAGGGTTCGGAGCCGAAGTCAAGCGGCGCATCATGCTCGGCACCTATGCCCTGTCATCCGGCTATTACGACGCCTATTACGTCAAGGCCCAGAAGGTGCGGACGCTGATCATGAACGACTTCATTGCGGCTTTTGCCGATATCGATATCATGCTGACCCCGGTTGCACCGACACCGGCGTTCAAAATCGGCGAAAAGACCGACGATCCGCTGCAGATGTACCTGTCCGATATTTTTACCATCCCGGTCAACCTGGCCGGCACCTGCGCCATGTCCCTCCCGGCCGGTTTTTCGATGTCCGGGCTGCCGATCGGGCTGCAATTGATCGGCAAACCGTTCGGCGAGGAGGCGATCCTGCGGGCAGGCCATGCGTTTGAGCAGGCCACCGAATGGCATACTATCAAGGCAAAGATTTAACACAACCGGAGTAATTTACTATGAAATACCAACCTGTCATCGGTCTTGAAGTCCACGTCCAGCTCCTGACCGACACCAAAATATTCTGCGGCTGCTCGACAAAATTCGGTGCCGAGCCGAACTCCCAGACCTGCCCGGTCTGCCTTGGTCTGCCGGGCGCGCTGCCGGTGCTCAACAAGAAGGTGGTGGAATACGCCATCAAAGCCGGTCTCTCCACCAACTGTTCCATCACGCAGCGCAGCATCTTCGCCCGCAAGAACTACTTCTATCCCGATCTTCCCAAAGGGTACCAGATCAGCCAGTTTGAAGATCCTATCTGTCAGCGGGGATGGCTTGATATCACCGTTGATGGGCAGGAACCAAAGAGGATCGGCATCACCCGCATCCACATGGAGGAGGATGCCGGCAAGCTGGTGCATGGCGATTCCGACATGAACGGCAGTTCGGGAGTTGACCTTAACCGGGCCTGCACCCCGCTTTTGGAAGTGGTTTCCGAACCGGATCTCCGCTCGTCCGACGAGGCGGTATCCTACCTGAAACAGCTGCACCAGATCGTAACCTGGCTCGGAATTTGCGACGGGAGCATGGAGGAGGGTAGTTTCCGCTGTGACGCCAATGTTTCGGTGATGCCGGTCGGATCAGGCACATTCGGCACGCGGGCGGAGATCAAAAATGTAAATTCCTTCAAATTTGTCAAGCAGGCCATCGAATACGAGATCCAGCGCCAGATCGACCTGATCGAGGATGGCGGCACGGTCGTTCAGGAAACGCGGCTGTTCGACCCGAACAGCGGCACAACCCGCTCGATGCGGAGCAAGGAAGAGGCCCACGACTACCGCTACTTCCCCGATCCCGACCTGGTACCACTGGTAATCAGCGACGAGTGGGTGGAACGCTCGCGCCGGGAACTGCCGGAGCTGCCGGCACAGCGCATGAACCGCTTTATGCACGTCTTGGGGCTGCCGCTCTACGACGCCGACGTGTTGACCGCCAGCCGGGCACTGGCTGATTATTTTGAAGCGTCTGTTGCCGCCCACGGCAACGCCAAGGCGGTCGGCAACTGGATAATGGGTGAAATTACCAGGGCCTTGAATGACAGCGGCTTATCGATCGAATCCTGTCCGGTCGCGCCGGGGCAGCTGGCGGAACTGCTGAAGCTGATCGACAACGGCACCATTTCCGGCAAGATTGCAAAAACCGTTTTTGACGAGATGTGGAAGAGCGGTAAAGCGCCGCAGGCCATTGTCGAAGAGCAGGGGCTCGTACAGGTCTCCGACAGCGGCGCTATCGAAACCATCATTGACGAAATCATGGCTGCCAATGCCGGACAGGTTGAAGAGTTTCGCGGCGGCAAGGAGAAAGTATTCGGCTTTTTCGTCGGACAGATCATGAAAGCCAGTAAAGGAAAAGCCAACCCGACCGTTGTCAACGAGCTGCTGCTGAACAAATTAAAGGGGTAGGAGCCCCTCGGACCGGGAGAGTAAATCTTCCCAAGTGCGACAGGCTCCTTACATGGAGGTTAGCTATGAGCCGGACGGTGATGATTGTCGATGACTCTCTCTACATGCGCAAAAGCCTGCGGGGAATTCTTGTCGAAAAAAGATACATCGTGGCCGCCGAGGCTGCAAGCGGCATAGAGGCCATGAAAAACCTCCATTCCCACCACCCGGATATTATCCTGCTTGATATCGTCCTGCCCGACTCAAACGGCCTTTCCCTCCTGGAGTGGATCACCAAGACCCGTCCAAACTCAAAGGTTGTTGTCTGCTCTTCGATCGGGCAGCCGTCGGTCATCCAGAAAGCGCTCGGCCTGGGCGCCAAGGCCTTTATCCGGAAACCATTTACTCCCGAAATGGTCTCTGAAGCGCTGGAAAGCCTGGAGGATTGACCAATGGACATGTCCCCCTATCGGGAACTGTTCCTTTCTGAAGCCCGCAGCCATATTTCCATGTTCAGCGAGCTGATTGTAGGCCTCGAAGACCCCTCCGGCAACCCTGCCGCAATCGACGAACTCTTTCGCCATGCCCATTCTCTGAAAGGAATGGCGGCGACTATGGGGCATGAGCAGATTGTTGGAATCGCCCATGCCATGGAGAATCAGCTGGGCCGGATTCGCAGCGGAGAATTCGCGCTGCTGCCGCCCCTTGCAGACCTCCTGCTGGAAGGAAGCGATACGCTGGCCCGTCTGGTATCATTGATCGAATCGGGAAGTGGCGCCTTTGAAGATACCGCCGGACTGATAGAACGGCTGACGGCTTTCGAACCGGGCGCTGAAACGCAGCCGCATTCACAGGACGACCAGCCGCACGATAGTGGAGCCCCACCACCGGAAAGTACGGTTTCCGCACCGCATCAATTCAGACAGACCGATTCCTTCAAAAGCATCCGCATAAAAACTGAAACGCTCGATCATCTGGTAAATATCACCGGGGAATTGATTACCAACCGCTACCGCCTGGCCGAATCCATCCGCCTGGCTGATGCAGCAGAGTGCCGGGAGCCGCTTCGCCAACTTACCGCGCTGCTCCGGACTCTGCGTGATGAAGTCTTCAAGGCGCGCATGCTGCCGTTTGCCTTTATAGCCGAGCGATTCCCGCGGATGGTTCGTGATCTGGCCCGTAAACAGGAAAAGGAGGTCCATTTTCAGCTGGAAGGGAAAGAAATCGAACTTGACCGGGGTATTCTGGAAATAATCGCCGAGCCGATTGTCCATATCCTGCGGAACGCCATCGATCATGGCATGGAGAGCTCCGCTGAGCGGGTACTGGCGGGTAAACCTTTTGGAGGCATGATAACCCTGACGGTAAGGCGTGATAAAGACCATGTTGAAATTGTCATTGCCGACGACGGCCGCGGCATGGACCCGGAACTGCTGAAGCTGGCGGCAGTCGAAAAGAGGGTCATCTCCGCGGAAGAGGCCGCCCGGATGACTCCGCAAGAAGCATACCAGCTGATCTGCAAACCAGGTTTTTCAACCGCGGCCACCGTTACTGACGTGTCCGGACGGGGAGTCGGCATGGATGCCGTCCGTGAAGCGGTGCATATGCTGGCCGGCGGTCTGACCATTCAGTCGCAGAAGGGTCAGGGGAGCCGCTTTATCATGCGGCTGCCGATAACGGTTTCAATCATTCAGGCACTGATTGTCCAGTGTGGTCCGTTCGAAATCGCGTTTCCACTGAATGTTGTCACGCGGACCCTGGAACTGAGACGGTCCGACATCCTCGAAGAATCCGGGCTCTCAACGGTTATTCCGGGAGAGGTTCCCCTGCCGGTCCGGAGTCTGCGGCGGTCGCTGAAGCTGCCGGAAGCATCGGAAACGGAAGGGGATCTGCTGCCGACGATCGTCTGCGATGCCGGTGGTACTCTGCTGGCTTTCAGCACCGATCGAATCTCCAGCCAGCAGGAGATTTTTGTCCGCCCTCTCCGCTCGCCGCTTTCGCGTCTGCGGGGAGTTAGCGGTGCCACGGTCACCGGCGATGGCCGGGTGCTGTTTGTTGCCGACGCGGGCGCACTCCCCTGAATAGAGAGGCAGTAACAGCGGGCAGTTGGAAGTACGTATATTGAAACGGTTGCGGCGGGTGACCATTGTATGGCAGAATTCCATTTTGGTGCAGCAGGGCACTGCTGCCAGACATTTTCATGAGGGGGAGAACACCATGAAATACCGGATTGCACTACTGATCGGCCTGTTTTTTTCGTGTCTACCCGCTGCGTCGCATGCTGCGCAGCAGCAGGTAAGGGTGGGGCTTAATGACGTCATCGCTACAGTTGAGAGATCATTCAAGGCCGGCAGCAACGGGCAGGCGCCGGTAAGTGACTTCACCGCCGATTTTTTCCAGCGGACGCTGCTGTCCAAGGAAAGTCGTGAAATGCGCGGTGACGGCGTGGTTTCAGTCAAGCTCGCCACGGCAAGTTCACCGCTGATGTACCGTTTTCAGTATTATCGCCCCTATCAACAGGAAATCGTCAGCGACGGCAACTCTCTCTGGATATATCACCCCGAAAACCGGGAGGTCATCCTGAGTGACGTCAGTTTTAACTACAACCGCCCCGGATTCAATCCGGACCGTGATCGCGCGGTGAACTTCCTGCAGGGCCTCGGACGCATCTCAAAAGACTTCCAGATCAATTTTGCGAGCGGAATGAATGACGCCGCGGGCAATTACGTCCTTGAGCTCAATCCCCGGCACGCCATGCTCAACACCAGGCGCATCCTGCTCGTTGTCAGCCGTGACAGCGTCGTTTCCTACGTGACCGGCGCGAATCCTCTCACAAAAGGGCCGGAGCCTGACGCCCCGCAGTCCCGCGCGCTGTCCACCACCCGGACACCCTTTGGCGCAACTGCACCATTCGGGGGCGTGCAGGGATTTGGAGTGACATCGGACCCGTTCCCGCTCCTTTCATCTACAGTGGAAGACCAGGAAGGGAACAGTACGACGATGGAGTTTGCCAACATAAGAATCAATACCCGTCTTTCCAATACGGACTTTTCATTTATGATCCCCCCCGGGGTCCAGGTTGTAAAACCGTCCGAACGCAATCAGCCCCGCTGAGAAAGGCCGTACAATGCTGAAAATAAGTTTCACCGCATGTCTGCTGCTGTCACTCTTCACCTTCCCGCTCTCTGCGGCATCGGCACCTGCAACCTTAAAGGAGGTCGTCTCCGCGCTTGAAAAAGGATACGCCGGGCTGCAGGATGTGCAGGCTGATTTTTCACAGAAAACCACCATATCCTCTGTTAATCGTGAGCAGAAAGGGAGCGGCGAAGTGCTGCTGAAGCGCCCGGCATCGGCAACCGCGATGTTCCGTTTCAATTATTCCAGGCCGAAACAGCAGATCATCTCCAACGGCAAGCAGGTCTGGTTTTATACCCCGGAAAACCGGCAGGTGCTGGTCAACAGCGTCGCCGCGATGTTCGCGGGGGGGAATTCCATCGCCCTGTCGTACCTGACCGGCCTCGGCCACGTTTCACGCGATTTTGACGTCACCTTTGCGGCCGAGCCGCGGGACAAGAACGGCAACTATCAGCTTGAGTTGACCCCGAAAAAAGCGAGCCAGGTTCTGACCAGACTGCAGCTGACGATATCATCCGCAGCCGTTGAGCAGCTGCGGGCGTCCGGAGAGGTCAAAAACGTCTTTCCGATCATTGCCTCGACAGTTCATGACGCGGGCGGCAACCGGACCCGGATCGATTACAGCCGGGCACGGGTCAACAAAGGTCTATCAGACGGAAAATTCAATTTCAGGATTCCGGAAGGGGTCGAAGTCATAAAGCCATAGGTTGAGATTGAGGTTGAGGTGAAGAAACGAATTCTTTCTTAAACGTAATCTTGATCTGATTATATTCTGGAGGTTTAGTTATGCCGTCATTCGACATCGTATCAAAAGTTGACATGCAGGAGGTCGATAATGCCGTGAATCAGGCAAGCAAGGAGATCGGCCAGCGCTACGACTTCAAAGGCTCCAAAAGCCAGATCACGCCGGAGAAGGACTCGGTCAAGATCCTGGCGGATGACGATTACAAGCTGAAAGCGGTAGTGGATGTATTGCAGTCCAAATTCATGAAGCGCAACATTTCGATCAAGGCGCTGCAGTACGGCAAGGTCGAGCAGGCTTCAGGAGGCATGGTGCGCCAGATCATCACCGTCCAGCAGGGGATCTCCAAGGAGAAGGCAAAAGACATTATCGCTGCCATCAAGGAGAGCAAGCTCAAGGTGCAGGCCCAGATTCAGGATGACCAGGTGCGGGTGACCGGGAAGAACCGGGACGACCTCCAGGATGCGATCCAGCTGCTGAAGGGGAAGGATCTGGATATAGAAATGC
>JBAQPK010000104.1:0-10292 GCA_049305715.1 Desulfuromonadaceae bacterium
GCATCAGGTTGCGTTTGTCGTCGATGCTGAGGCCGGTGCAGTCGGCGGTCAGGCCGGTGCCGACCCGGGTGGCAATCGCGCCGGCAAGGTCGCGCCCCATGCCGGTGGCGCCCATCAGGATGACCTCGGGCTTGTAGGTATCGATCAGGTGGCAGCAGGCTTCGACGTAGGCTTCGGTGCGGTAGTGGAAGTAGACCGGCGCGTCCATCAGGTAGGCCTTGGAGGCGCCGTGGGCAAACGCTTCCCGGCAGAGGTGCTCGACGTTTTCGCCGATTACCAGGGCACAGAGTTCGACGCCCAGCTTCGCAGAAAGTTCCGCGCCGACCCCGAGCAGTTCCCAGGAGACCTTGGCCGGCTCCCCTTCGGTCTGTTCAATAAAGACCCACACACCGCGATATTCCGCCAGCTTCTTCGCCAGCACTGCGGCTTCCGGATCTATCTCTTCTTCGACCGGAACCGCTGCAGCGGCCAGCTCCGCCAATATTTTCCGCTCTTCGGGGGTGAAGAACATCTCCAGGGCGGAGGCCGGACAGATCTTGACGCATTTCTGGCAGCCGATGCACCGGGCAGCATCGATAATCGGTTCGCCGCTTTCGGTCATTTCGACACAGTTGACAGGGCAGACGCTCTGGCAGCGGGCGCCGCAGGCGATGCAGGCGCCAGCAATCAGCCGGGCGACGCCGCGCGGTTTCTTTGGTTTCGGTTGTGGGTCGCTCATAACGGTAGCATATCCTTCGCCATCAGTTTATCTATCAGCAGCGCTGCGGTTCCATCAGGATCGGCGTAGCCGTCACCGATGATTTCTCCCTTGTCGCGCTCAGGAGAAAAAATTTTCGATACCCAGGTGGGTGAACCTTTCAGGCCGATTTTCTGTTCATCCAACTGCAGGGTTTTGTTGTTCCACACTTCGACAACGGCTTCGCCAGCGGCCAGCCGCATCTGCACCTTCGGATAGCGCGGCCGGTTCAGCTCGCGGACGACCGTCAGCATGGCCGGCAGAGGTGCTTCGACAATCTCGTGACGCCCTTCCAGTTTCCGGCTGACGCGGATTTTTTTTGCCGGAAGATCCAAGTTTATAATTTTGTCCACCAGCGTGAGCTGCCGATAGTCGAGGCGGCTGGCAATGCCGGGGCCAACCTGGGCGGTATCGCCGTCAATCGTCTGTTTGCCGCAGAGCACGAGACCGACCGTATCCACTTCCGCATGCAGTTTGGCTATCGCGGCAGCCAGAACATTGCTGGTTGCGAGGGTATCGGCACCGCCGAACACACGATCGGAGAGCAGAATGGCGTGATCGACCCCCAGCGCAAGCGCCTTCTTCAGCGTAGCTTCAGCGTTGGGAGGCCCCATCGAAATGGCGGCGACCTTGCAGCCGAACCGGTCTTTCAGGCGCAGAGCCTCCTCAAGGGCATGAGTATCATACGGGTTGACGATAAAGGGAATACCGTCACGAACCAGGGTATTTGTAACCGGATCAATCTGAACCTGGGTCGTATCGGGAACCTGTTTAATGCAGACAACTATCAGCATAAATCCCTCTCCTGAGAGGTTATTGGCGACAGATTTCAAACACACTGCCATCCGGAATCTACCATAACCAAGGGTACATAACAATAAGCTGGTGAATCGCACCTTGGCGTAAATGTTAACTATGTACAGGCCGTGTCGTCTCTTACCCCAAATCAATATTAAGTTGCAAGCTATTATAATATCACAAAAAAAATTTAGTGTTATGAAAACCCCGACGGCGTATTATTAATTCGAGCAGTTCCGCTCGGAATCTGCGTTTGCACCAAAAAGAGGCCCGCCCGAATCTATCGGGCGGGCCTCTTTGCCTCGCTCATGCGCTACTGAAATGAAACGTCCAAAACTCTACGGCAACTCGCTGTTCCCCATCAGATAACGATCGCACTCCCGGGCGGCGCCGCGACCCTCGTTGAAGGCCCACACGACAAGGCTCTGGCCGCGACGGCAGTCGCCGGCGGCAAAGACACCCGGAATACTGGTGCTGTACTTTTCGTATTCAGCCTTGATGTTGCTGCGCGGATCCCGTTCCAGACCGAATGAATCAATCAGAGGCTGCTCCGGCCCGAGAAAGCCCATCGCCAGCAGCACCAGCTGGGCGGGGCGCACCCGCTCGGTACCGGGGACCGGCTGAGGGACAAACTGCCCTTTTTCATTCTTTCCCCACGCGACTTCAACGGTATGAACAGACGTGACGGAGCCGTCCCCGTCACCATCGAACCGTGTAGCGGTCGTCAGATAGACGCGCGGATCGGCGCCGAATTTTGCCGCCGCCTCCTCCTGGCCATAATCCACCTTGTGGGTCTTGGGCCACTCCGGCCAGGGGTTGTCGGCGGCACGCTGATCGGGGGAACGGGGCATGATTTCCAGCTGGGTGACGCTCGTGCAGCCATGACGGAGTGACGTGCCAACGCAGTCAGTCCCGGTGTCGCCGCCGCCGATGATTATGACGTCTTTTCCTTTGGCCGATATGAAATCATCGCTTCCGTCCAGCAGCGCCTTCGTGTTGGCGGTCAGAAAATCCATCGCGAAATGAATCCCTTTCAGGGAGCGGCCGTCGATCGGAAGATCACGCGGCTGGGTGGCCCCGGTCGTCACGACAACGGCGTCGAATTCGCTACGCAGCTTCGCCGCCGGGAACTCGTTACCACCGACCGTGGCGTTGCAGACAAAGGTGACGCCTTCAGCTTCCATCAGTTTGATGCGGCGCAGCAGCACCTGTCGCTTGTCGAGCTTCATGTTGGGGATGCCGTACATCAGGAGCCCCCCCGGCAGATCGGCGCGTTCGAAGACAGTCACGCTGTGCCCCGCCTTGTTGAGCTGGGCAGCGGCGGAGAGGCCGGCAGGTCCGGAACCGACCACGGCGACTTTTTTGCCGGTACGGACCGCGGGGGGCGCGGGAGTGATCCACCCCTCCTCAAAGCCGCGTTCAACGATGCTGACCTCGATGTTCTTGATCGTAACGGCCGGATCAATGCTGGCAAGCGTACAGGACCCCTCGCAGGGGGCCGGGCAGACGCGCCCGGTGAACTCCGGAAAGTTGTTGGTCTTATGCAGCCTGTCCAGCGCCTGACGCCAGAGGTTGCGGTAGACCAGGTCATTCCACTCCGGGATCAGATTGTTGACCGGGCAGCCGCTCGCCATGCCGCTGATCAGCACGCCGCTGTGGCAGAACGGCACGCCGCAATCCATGCAGCGGGCACCCTGGGTGCGCAGGTCATCATCCGGCATATGCAGATGGAATTCGTTCCAGTCGTTAATACGCTCCAAAGGCGACCGGTCGGCCGGAACTTCCCGCGTATATTCCATGAATCCAGTTGGTTTTCCCATAATTCAGTTCCTATATTAAATGTAAAGTCCCCTCTCCATGAGGGAGAGGGCTAGGGTGAGGGAGAAATGCGGATTGCAGCATAGCTGTCCCCTCATCCGGCCTTCGGCCACCTTCTCCCCCAAGGAGAAGGGAGTTGAGTTCTAATGCCCGGCGATGCGTGAATTTTCCTCAAATGCGGCTGCGAGGGCGTCGTCACCGCTGAGACCGGCGGCCTTCGCCCTGTCAAGCGCCTGCAGTACCCGTTTGTAGTCGGCCGGCATGACTTTCACAAAACGTGACTGATAGCGTTCCCAGTTAATCAGGATTATTGCGGCACGGGAGCTGCCGGTATATTCGGCATGTTTTTCAATCATGCCCTTGAGGTAAGCACAATCGGCCTCATCAAGCTGCTCCAGACCGACCATTTCCGTGTTGCAGCGGGAGGCAAAATCCCCCTGCTCATCGAGAACGTAGGCAATGCCGCCGCTCATGCCGGCCGCGAAGTTGCGCCCGGTCTGGCCAAGGATGGCAATGACCCCGCCGGTCATGTATTCGCAGCCATGATCGCCGACCCCTTCAACAACGGCGTTGACACCGGAGTTGCGTACACAGAACCGTTCACCCGCCATGCCGCGGATGTAGGCGGTACCGCTGGTAGCCCCATAAAAAGCGACATTGCCGGCGATGATGTTCTCTTCAGCCTTGAAGATGGACCCCTCCGGCGGGTAGACGATGATCGTGCCGCCGCTCATCCCTTTGCCGATGTAATCGTTGGCGTCACCGGACAGCTTCAGGGTTATGCCTCGCGGTATGAACGCCCCGAAGCTCTGCCCGGCTGAACCGTTGAATGTAAGAGTGACCGTATCGTCCGGGAGCCCTTTGGCGCCATGATGGCGGGTAATTTCATTTCCGAGGATGGTTCCCACCACACGGTCAACATTGGTAATCGGCAGCTCCGCGGAGACCTTTTCACCCCGCTCGATAGCCGGCTGGCAGAGATCCAGCAGCCTGGTCATGTCGATCGATTTTTCCAATCCGTGATCCTGCTGTTCGGTGCAGTAACGCCCCACATTCAGCCCGACTTTCGGCTGATGAAGTATGTTGGTGAAATCGAGCCCCTGTGCCTTCCAGTGGTCAATCGCCTTGTTGGCCTCCAGCACATCGCAGCGCCCGACCATTTCGTTCAGGGTGCGGAAGCCGAGCTGCGCCATGATCTCGCGCAGTTCCTGCGCGATGAAGCGCATGAAGTTGACGACATATTCCGGCTTGCCGCTGAAATTCTTGCGCAATTCCGGATCCTGGGTTGCCACGCCGGTCGGGCAGGTGTTGCTGTGGCAGACGCGCATCATGACACACCCCAGAGTCACCAGCGGGGCGGTGGCGAACCCGAACTCCTCGGCACCCAGCAGGGCGGCGATGGCGACATCCCGGCCGGTCTTCAGCTGACCGTCGGCTTCGATGATAATCCTGCTGCGCAGGTTGTTCAGCAGCAGGGTCTGGTGCGTTTCGGCCAGGCCGAGCTCCCAGGGGAGGCCGGCATGCTTGATGCTGGAGATCGGCGATGCGCCGGTACCGCCGTCGTAGCCGCTGATCAGTACGACATCGGCATGAGCCTTGGCAACCCCGGCGGCAATCGTGCCGACACCGACTTCGGACACCAGCTTGACGCTGATGCGGGCACGGCGGTTGGCGTTTTTCAGGTCGTGGATCAGTTCGGCAAGATCCTCGATGGAGTAGATATCGTGGTGCGGCGGCGGCGATACCAACCCGACACCGGGAGTGGTGTGACGCGTCTTGGCAATCCAGGGATAGACCTTGGTTCCGGGCAGCTCGCCCCCCTCGCCCGGTTTGGCCCCCTGGGCCATCTTGATCTGCAGCTCTCCGGCATTGGTAAGGTAATCACTGGTGACACCGAAGCGCCCCGAGGCCACCTGTTTGATGGAGCTGTTCTTTGAATCCCCCAGTTCATTGGTCCAGGTAAAGCGTTCCGGGTCCTCGCCCCCCTCACCGGTATTGGATCTGCCGCCGATACGGTTCATCGCGATTGCCAGCGCTTCGTGGGCCTCCTTGCTGATGGAGCCGTAGGACATGGCGCCGGTCTTGAAGCGCTTCATAATCGTCTCAACAGGTTCGACCTCATCGAGCGGCACCGACGGCATGTTCTCCTTGAAGTCAAGCAGACCGCGCAGGGTATAGTGACGCGTGTTTTGTTCGTCGATCAATGAAGAGAACACCTTGAACTCCCGATAATCATCGGTACGGGTCGCTTTCTGGAGCGAGGTGATCGTCAGCGGATTATACTGATGCTCCTCGCCGTCCTTGCGCCACTGATAGACGCCGCCCGTGGCAAGCGCCACTTCGGGGGCAACCCGCTCGGGGTAGGCCCGGGCGTGACGTTCCATCAGCTCACGGGCAATTCCGTCAATATCCGTTCCTCCGATACGCGACGGTGTCCAGGTAAAATAGCGGTCAACCACGGAGTGGTGCAGGCCGACCGCCTCGAAAATCTGGGCGCCGCGGTAGCTCTGGACGGTGGAGATTCCCATCTTGGCCATGGTCTTGACGACACCCTTGATTGACGCCTTGATGAAGTTCTTGACCGCCTTCTTGTGGTCGAGGCCGGGGAGCATCCCCTGAAGAATCATGTCATCCAGAGATTCAAAGGCCAGATAGGGGTTAATGGCGTTGACACCGTAACCGAGCAGCACGGCAAAGTGATGAACTTCACGCGGTTCACCCGACTCCAGAATCAGTGAAACCAGTGTGCGGGTGCCACTGTTGACCAGATGGTGGTGCAGGCCGGAGATAGCCAGCAATGCCGGAATTGCGGCGTTATTTTCATCTACTCCGCGGTCGGAGAGAATCAGGATATTATTGCCGGCCTCAACCGCCACATCAGCAGCCGCAAAAAGCGCTTCCAGCCCCCGCTCCATCCCTGCGGCGCCGCGCGTCACGGGAAAAAGAAGCGACAAGGTTGCTGATTTAAAGCCGGGGCGGTCAATCTGGCGCAGCTTTTCCAGCTCCTGATTGCAGAGCAGGGGATTCTGGAGCTTGATCCGCCGTGCGTTCGTTGCTGTCGGCTCCAGAAGGTTCCCTTCCGAGCCAAGCAACGTGATGGTAGAGGTGACGATCTCCTCACGAATCGGGTCGATGGGCGGGTTGGTAACCTGCGCGAACAGCTGTTTGAAATAATTGTACAGCAGCTGGTTCTGGCTGGAGAGCACCGCCAGCGGAGTGTCTGTGCCCATGGAGCCCAGCGGCTGGATACCGTCAACCGCCATCGGCCCCAGAACAACCCGCTGATCCTCGTACGTGTAGCCGAAAGCCTGCTGGCGCTGGATCAGGGGGCTGCTGTCCGAGGGATGCGTATCGGAGGCATACGGCAGATCTTCCAGCAGGAGATAATTTTCTTTCAGCCACTGGCCGTACGGGTTGGCTGCCGCCAGTTCCCCCTTGATCTCCTCGTCCGGAACAATACGTCCCTGCTCCGTATCAACCAGAAACATCTGCCCCGGCTGGAGCCGCCCCTTGCGAAGAATCCGGCTCGGCTCAATCTTCAGGACTCCGGCTTCGGAGGCCATAATGACCAGATCGTCGCTGGTGATGTAATACCGTGACGGACGCAACCCGTTACGGTCAAGTACCGCCCCGATACTGCGGCCATCGGTAAAAGCAATAGCGGCCGGACCGTCCCACGGCGCGATCAGGCAGGAGTGGTATTCATAAAAAGCCTTCTTCTCTTCACTCATCTCAGTGTGGTTTTCCCACGGTTCCGGCACCATCATCATGATCGCATGCGGCAGAGAGCGGCCGCTCATGACCAGCAGTTCCAGGCAGTTGTCGAACATGGCCGAATCGGAACCGTTTGTATTAATGATCGGTAGCGCCTTCTTGATATCATCACCGAACAATTCACTTGTAATATGGTTCTGGCGGGCATTCATCCAGTTGACGTTGCCGCGCAGGGTATTGATCTCGCCGTTATGGGCCAGATAATGATAGGGGTGGGCGCGGTCCCAGCTGGGGAAGGTATTGGTGGAGAAGCGGGAGTGCACCAGAGCAATGGCGCTTTCCATGGCGGGGTCGCGCAGTTCGGGATAGTACTGGTCAACCTGCACCGGCATGAGCATACCCTTGTAGATTATGGTCCGGGTGGAGAGACTGCAGACATACCAGTGCTCATCAACGCCGGCACGCCGGATCTCGTTGGTTGCTCTCTGATTGATGATATAGAGCTTGCGGTTGAAGGCCTGTTCATCTGCGCAATTCAGCGGGCGCTTGAGGAACAGCTGCCGCACCATCGGCTCCCCTTCCCAGGCGGTATTCCCCAGGGAAGAGTTGTCGGTCGGCACGTTCCGCCATCCAAGGAGTTCCACCCCTTCTTCGACCAGGATCTTTTCCAGAATATGTCGGGCGGCGTTGCGCTCGGTCGCTTTTGGCGATGTAAAGACCATCCCGACACCGTAGTGAAACGGCTCGGGAAGTTCGATGCCGAGCGGTGCGCAGGCAGAACGGAGGAAGCTGTCCGGCATCTGCATGAGAATTCCGGCGCCATCTCCGGTGTTCGGTTCACTGCCGGTAGCTCCGCGATGATCAAGATTGACAAGAATTTCGAGAGCCTGGCTGACGATCTCGTGGGACTTTTTCCCCTTGATATTGGCTACAAAACCGACGCCACACGCGTCGTGCTCAAATTGTGGATCGTAGAGGCCCTGTTTTTCCGGATGTCGGTTGTTTTTCATGGGATAACCTTTGTGATATTTTCTTTTGTATGAGTTGCCCGAAACGTGGTGCGGACAGTTCCCATTAGCAGGGAGTGTGCCATACCGGAATTATTTTAGAATGCCGGCACGATTTCAATCAGTATACCGGCTAGTTGTGTTTTGCTGGTGCTACAGTGTATGCAACAAGCAGCCATATCCCTCACTATTTATGAGTAAGATAAATACTCATATGAGTAAAAACAAGAATACTGATCCCTTTCAGCAGTGAGCTCAAAAATGGTGCGCATTTTTTAAACCGGCAGAAAAAGAAGCCGCAACGTACTCAGTTGTGTGCATAAATAACTAATTATTGGCGACTCAGACGACCACAATAGCACATATTTTATACACACCGAACCTGTAACTGTTTAATATATTGGCATCTGCCTGTTTTTTGCACTCTGCTAATGTGTGGTGGCATAAAAACTGCTTACAATTTACGCGTTATTCAGGGTGCAAGCTGCATTTATGTGTGACGGCTTGTACACACTTTACTCTCTTGGAGGCATCAATGGCACAGGTGGACGTAAAAATCGAAGGTATGTATCAGGAAGTTCTGAAACGCAACCCGGGCGAGACCGAGTTTCACCAGGCGGTTCTCGAAGTTCTGGAGTGCCTTGGACCGGTCGTGGTCAAGCACCCGGAATACCTTGAGCGCAAAATTATCGAACGCATCTGCGAACCGGAACGCCAGATCATCTTCCGGGTACCCTGGCAGGACGACAAAGGCATCGTTCAGATCAACCGCGGATTCCGGGTGGAGTTCAACAGCTCACTGGGACCATACAAGGGCGGCCTCCGCTTTCACCCTTCCGTCTATCTCGGCATCATCAAGTTTCTCGGTTTTGAGCAGATCTTCAAAAACTCGCTGACCGGCCTGCCGATCGGCGGCGGCAAGGGCGGCTCCGACTTCGACCCCAAGGGCAAGTCCGACGACGAAGTCATGCGTTTCTGCCAGAGCTTCATGACCGAACTGTACCGCCACCTGGGCGAGCATACCGACGTGCCGGCCGGCGATATCGGCGTTGGCGGCCGCGAGATCGGCTACATGTTCGGCCAGTACAAACGCATCACCAACCGCTATGAGCCGGGCGTACTGACCGGTAAAGGGCTTACCTGGGGCGGTTCACTGGTCCGTACCGAAGCGACGGGCTACGGAGCCACTTACTTTGTCAATGAAATGCTGAAAGCACGCAAAGATTCCTTCGACGGCAAAATTTGTACCGTTTCAGGTTCCGGCAATGTTGCCATCTACACCATCGAAAAAATCCACCAACTGGGCGGCAAATGCGTTGCCTGCTCCGATTCAAACGGCGTGATCTACGACGAAAAAGGGCTTGATCTCGACCTGATCAAGCAGCTCAAGGAAGTAGAGCGTCGTCGCATCGAAGATTATGCCAAGACACACAAACACGCCAAATATATCGCCAAAGGCAACATCTGGGAGATCCCCTGCCAGGTCGCCATGCCATCGGCCACCCAGAACGAGATCAACGGCAAGGATGCCGCGACTCTTGTTAAAAACGGCTGCATTGCCGTCGGCGAAGGCGCCAACATGCCGACCACACCTGAAGGTGTCAAGGTGTTCCTTGATGCCAAGATTGCCTATGGTCCGGGCAAAGCCGCCAATGCAGGCGGTGTTGCAACTTCAGCTCTTGAAATGCAGCAGAACGCCGGTCGCGATTCCTGGTCTTTTGAGTTCACCGAGAAAAAACTGGAAAATATCATGGTCAACATTCACCGCAACTGCTTCGAAACAGCCGAAGAGTACGGCGCTCCGGGCAACTACGTTCTCGGCGCAAATATCTGCGGCTTTATCAAGGTGGCCAATGCCATGGTTGCCCACGGCTTGATCTGATTCTCAGCGCGTAAGTATATCACAAAAAAAAGCCCGGCATGTTGCCGGGCTTTTTTTGCGTTTGTGATATGTTACCGATTGAAGCCGGGCGGAATAATCAGCCGCGGTTCGCTGCACGCCTGAATCTCCGCGGGGGTATACCCGGGAGCTATCTCGACCAGGCAGAGGCCGTCCGGAGTGACATCCAGCACGGCGCGGTCGGTTATGATCCGGTTGATCACTCCCTTGCCGGTCAGCGGCAGCGTGCAGCGGTTGAGGATCTTGGTTTCCCCCAATTTGTTGCAATGCTCCATCAGCACCACGATCCGTTTGGCGCCGTGGACGAGGTCCATGGCGC
>JBAQPK010000105.1:0-4980 GCA_049305715.1 Desulfuromonadaceae bacterium
AGGAACCCCGCCATTGCCGGGGCGCTCCTTGTTGAGACGCAGGTTGGAAGGTGCACCATTGGTTGAAGGGCGGCGGCCGACCGAAAACCAGAGCGGCTGATCGGCAATATTGCTCCAGGTGGCGTAGGCACGATCGACATTCAGCTTGCTGTCGGTCGGGACATGTCCGAATGTCCCGTCAAATGCGCCGACGCGATCAGCAAACATATTGTCATTCGTTGCGGCATCACTCTGGGTCCCGAATGCTTTGTAGATACCAAGCGAGGCATGGACGGTGATGTCCTGGACCGGCTTGGCTGTCAGATCAAGGCTGAATTTGTTGGTGTAGAGGGATGGGTTTTTGGGTTTGTAGGCGGGGATTTGCTGCAGATAGGCGCTGTTTGCTCCGAGGAAGCCCTGTAGCAGCATCTGTTTCGCCAGCAGGTTTACCTGGTTGGGATCCAGCCCCATCCCTGCGAGCGCTGTCAGCACATTGTTCCACTGCGCCCCAAGAGTCGCACCGGCCACTTGGGAACCGCCCATCTGGATGTTAACAGACGCAGGCATTGCAAACACCTTATCAAGAACGCCATAGTTGGTGAGCGTATTTAAAATGCCTGATTGCTGGGCGGTCAATGCGGTGCCGGCCAAGGCATTGGTTACTCCCGGCTGACCTCCGCCAATGATTGTATTGAACTGTGTCAGGAATGCCGTATCGGTGAAGCCCCCATACATTGCATTTGGCATATATGAGTTCAATATAAGGTTAAATTGTCCCGGAGAGAACAGTGCTCCCGGCTTTGACTGCAGCGCATAGCCGGCAAAACCTCCGGTAGGGCCGGATATCGCAGCGGCATTCGGTCCGGTCAGAAAATCACCCACCATGTTCTGCATCGTCCCGATGGCATCCGAATATGCCGCAGTCTCCCCATGAAGCGAATCAACCCTGAAGCGGTACTCGCCGCCGATCGTCAGCCATTTGCCGATTGACTTGTCTTCGACCTTCTTGACCGAACCCTTGAGGTCGGCAACCTCCTTGCTCAACGCATCGATCTTCTTTTGCAGATCTTCGTCCGCAGCATTTGCAGCCAATGGCGCCATCAAACCCACCATTAGCATTACGGCAATTTTCCTGATCAACTTTCTTTTCATGCTACCTCCTCCTAAAAAAGATTGGGCTGTCATGAATTCTGAATTGCAAACACAATTCCAGCTATATATGTATTCCGATTTTATAATACATAACACATATAACTATATTGTTTTACGAATGTTTAATTTTTCAAAAAAATCCCATCAGAAAAAATAAAATAGGATTATAAATATATTACGGTTATTTGACGTAATGAAGCCGGTCAAATGGCCGGCATTTTTTTGAGGAGCATGATTCCGTTTCCGTCAGCGCAAAATGGGAAAGCCGTTTCGATACCAGCCGACAATGCCATCGGTCATATTATACACTTCCTTGTACCCCTGCTGAACCAGAAAACCTGCCACCGGTTTTGAACGGGAGCCGACTGCGCAATACACCACAATAGTCTTGTTTTTCGGCACCTCGCGGATCCTGCGCTCAAACTCACCGATCGGGATCAGCACCGAACCGGCCAACCTCCCCTGGCTGTATTCCTGGGGCGTCCGCACGTCCAGCAGATATACATTTTTATTCGCATCGATAAGCGCCTTGGCCTCGCGGGCCGAAATATTCTTCTCGGCAGCCCAGAGCTGAGTCGCCATCGTCACCAGCAGCAATAATACGAGCACACCTTTTTTCATCCTGTACAGCTCCTTTTAATTGAGTTGCATTAAACTTCCAGCGTATAGCCGACCATGGCGGTCTGAAATTCCTTCGGCAGCTCCCGCGACAGCCGCGCTGAAGCGGCAAACCCGGTGCAGTGTCCGGCGGCCAGTTTTTTTATTCCCAGTGTCCGAAGCGCGGCAACCGTCTTTCCAATCTGCTCCTGACCGCAGAACCCGAGGTGCGTACCACCGATCACGGCATGGATGTCGCGTCTTCCGGTCATGTAGGCAACATGCTCCACGGTATTTACCAGTCCGGCATGACAGCATCCGAGAACCAGAACAAGCCCCTTATCCGTTTCCAGTACCAGCGACTGGTCATCCGGCGTACTGTCAAGTTCCTGACCGGTGCAGTCACGGTACAATCCCTGGTCTCCGGTCTCGAAATCGGTTACCCTCGGCACCTCTCCGGTCAGGTATATCCCGGGGGCTATGGCGCGGAATTCAGCCGAAAGATCAAAGGTGGCTCCCGCTGCCTCCAGCTCCTCACGGCTGGCGAGAAACGAGATCGGATAACATTCACCGGTGTCCTTGACCCGGTAGCGGGGGATAAAAACCGCCGGGTGTCCATGGACCAGCTTTGCGCCGCACAGGTCCAGCAACGGCTTTAATCCGCCGGCATGGTCATAATGACCGTGTGAAATGACTACCTGCCTGACTCTGGAGAGATCCTTGTTCATGCAGCGGGCGTTGTGCAGCAGGGTCAATCCCTGACCGGTATCGAACAGCAGCGGATCACCGTCTGACGGCTCTATCAGCGCGGCGAAACCATGCTCTCCCAGAGTGCCGGGGAGCGGGCCGACCGAGTTTTCACAAAGGACAGTGATGCGGCCTTTCATTTACAGCAGGTGCTCTTCGGGAAGCGCGGAACACCCATTTTCTGCAGAATGGTGAACATCGGGCAGAACTGGGTGAAGCCGGACTGGAAAAGGTTCAGGCCGACAAAGCCGGTGAACCAGAGCCAGTTGGGTGAATGGAAATGGGCCAGCAGCAACGAGATCAAAACGAACGATCCGGCCACGATGCGGACAACACGTTCGATATAGAATTCTTCTTTCATGGCGATAACTCCTTTAATTCTTCTATTACTGTGTTTCTACTTTTCGTTGTCTTTCTTCTTGCCCCGGTCCCCGGGGTCACATGAATCGGACATTCAGGTAGATACCCCGAGGCGGGGCAGGATGTATTTCTGCAGGACTATCCAGAAAATCAGGATTCCAATCAGCAGCAAGATATCTTTCATATACGTTTCCTTTCGCGAAGCTATTTGCTTGCCAGCATCTCTGCGATCTTTCCAGCCACTTCACCGGTCAACTCCGGACAGACACCCTTGTGCGTCTGACGGATAGTCTTGCAACAGGTCACGCCATACTTTCCCTTGAACCAGGTGTGCAGCTCCTTGGTTTGATGAGCTGTTTCCTTCTTGTCTCCCAGCACCAGGCCGAGCGCAACGGTGCCGCCCGAGACCGCTCCGCATATGCACCCGGAACTGGAGCCGCCGCCGAAGCCGGATACGGTGCCGACAATCGACTCAGGCACATCCGGGGCGAAGTGACTCCGTATGACCTCAAGCACCGCTTCCGCACAATGATATTTTCCCGCGCGATACAACTGTTCGGCTTCTGCCTGACATTGCTTACTCAACTCCAGTTCCTCCTGTGACAGCTTCCTGTTTTTGTTCCAGAACATTATGTCTCCTCTACTTTTCCTCTTAAATTATGACGTTCTTTCCAGTTTTGAACCAGATAATAAAGGATCGGTATCGTCACGCGCGACAGGGTCGTAGAGGCGATCTCTCCGCACATCATCGCGAGAGCCAGCCCCTGGAAGATCGGATCGAAGACGATCACGAAGCTCCCGACTACAACCGCCGCGGCGGTCAGCAACATGGGACGGAAACGGACCGCTCCGGCCTCGATAATCGCTTCGTCCAGCGGCATGCCTTCACGGCGCTTCATCTCGGCAAAATCGATCAGGATGATCGAGTTTCGCACGATGATACCGGCCAGGGCGATGAAGCCGATCATCGACGTCGCGGTAAAAAAGGCCCCGAACAGCGCATGCCCCGGCAGGATGCCGATCAGTGTCAGCGGGATGGGCGCCATGATCACGAGCGGCGTGGTGAAGTCCTTGAACCAGGCCACCACCAGGATGTAGATCAGCACCATGACCGCGCCGAAGGCGATGCCAAGATCGCGGAACACCTCATAGGTGATGTGCCACTCGCCATCCCACTTCATGCCGATATGCTCTTCGCTCCAGGGTTGACGGGATGCCAGCACCTCGATCTTCTCCCCGTCGGGCGTCGGAATGGCGGCGATCTCTTTCCGCATCTTTAGAATCGCATAAACCGGCGCCTCGATCTCCCCGGCAACATCAGCTGTCACATACACCACGTTCTTAAGGTTCTTGCGGTACAGGGTCTTATCCTCGTTTCCCCTGCCCAAACGTACCACCTGTGATAGCGGCACATTTCCCTTTGGTCCGGGGACATGGACCGAGGAGAGCGCAGCGGCGGAACTTCGTTGTCCGGCCGGGAGGCGGAGGTTGATCGACACCGGCTCTTTTTCCTTCGGCAGGTGGAGGAGCCCGGCACTTTCCCCTTCCAGGGCGATGCGCAGGGTCCTGGCGACGTCGTCCACGGAGACACCCGAAAGCGCCGCCTTTTCCTGGTCCACGGCAAATGTCAGCTTGGCCTGATCTTCTTCGCGGTACCAGTCAACATCGACCACGCCGACCGTCCTGGCAAGGATTGCCATGACTTTTTTGGCAATGCCGGCACGGGAAGCATCATCGGGCCCGTACACCTCGGCCACCAGGGTTGACAGAACCGGCGGACCGGGCGGAATCTCGGCCACCTTGACCCTGGCGCCATATTTATCGGCAACCGCCTTGACCAGCGGCCTGATGCGCTTGGCGATGGCGTGGGACTGATCCGTGCGCTCTTCCTTCGGGAGCAGATTGACCTGGATATCAGCCAAGCCGGCCCCTTTACGCAGATAATAGTGCCGCACCAGACCGTTGAAGTTGAATGGTGCGCTGGTACCGATATAGGCCTGGAAGTCGGTGACTTCCGGCACCGTGCGCAGTGCGTCACCCATGTCGCGGGTCATGCGGGCGGTCTGTTCCCGCGGTGTGCCGGCCGGGGCGTCGATGATCACCTGCACCTCGTTCTTGTTGTCGAACGGCAGCATCTTGACCGTC
>JBAQPK010000106.1:0-1802 GCA_049305715.1 Desulfuromonadaceae bacterium
TTCGGTTTCTATCCGGCCTATAAAGCCTCCCTTCTTAACCCCATCGATGCGCTGAGATATGAGTAGAGCGACAAATTCGGGGGACATCCATGATAAGTAATGTCAAGGGGAAAGGGTAATGGGGGACAGCCACTCATTGTTTGTCCTTAGCCTTTTTTCTATCTGTCAATGATGATCAGTTGCCGCTTAAAATCAGTTAATTGAACTTCATGGCATTTCCTGGTATAGTTTTGTATCCGCAAAACAGAACCGAGGAGGGTGCCATGAAGCTCACAGAAAAGGTATCATGGTTGATGGGGCGTGTCCAAGAGAATCTGTTTCCCCATTTGAACCAATGTTTGAAGACACCGCTTACCGCCCACGAGGAACGCTTGGTATCTATCCTGGAGATTATGCAGGTTGAACGGCATGTCCGAAAGAGCGTGTCCCGCTATCGCTGGCCTGGCCGCAATCCTCTCGACCGGCAAAGCTTGGCTCGCGCGTTCGTAGCCAAGGCACTTTATCGTCATCCGACGACAAGTGATTTGATCCGCGCCTTGAACTCGGCAGAGAACCTGCGGCGTATATGCGGATTTAAGACCATCGGGGATATTCCCTCGGAGTCCACATTCTCGCGGGCCTTCGCCGAATTTGCCGCCAGCAGCCTTGGTAACCGGGTACACGATGCGCTCGTAGAACAATATCTCTCGACAGAGCTTGTCGGGCACATCAGCCGGGATTCCACCGCCATTGTAGGGCGTGAGAAACCAGCGAAGAAGGAAGTAAAAGAGCCGAAGAAGCCCCGCAAGCGAGGCCGTCTCGCCAAAGGCGAGCAACGGGAACCTGCCGAGGAGAAACGTCTTGATCGTCAGGTTCAGCAGACCGCGGAGGAAGCCATCAAGGAACTGCCAGTCCTTTGCGACCGTGGCACCAAGAAGAATGCCAAGGGGTACAAAACGTCATGGAACGGTTACAAGTTGCACCTGGACACAAACGATACCGGACTACCGATCAGTGCCCTTGTCACCTCTGCTTCGCTGCATGACAGTCAGGCCGCTATTCCGCTGATCAAACTGACCAGCAGGAAGGTGACGTACCTTTACGACCTAATGGACGCCGCCTACGATGCAAAGCGGATCGATGAGACCAGCCGGCAATTGGGGCATGTCCCGATTACGGATAGGAATGGTCGTGGCCAGGAGGTCATCCCCATGGCTCCTCACGAAGCAGAGCGCTATAAGATCCGGTCAGGTGCGGAACGGGCAAACAGCCGACTTAAAGAAGACTTCGGCGCCAACAACGTCATGGTCAGGGGGCACAGCAAGGTAACTCAACACCTGATGTTTGGCGTCATCGCGCTCTTTGCAGATCAGCTTCTGCGCCTGCTTGGATAGATGCCAGGTTGTCAGAGAACGAAAATACTATGTGCCGCAGGAGAGGTGTGCCAATCAATACGAAATATTTGCGAAAATACGGGTAAATAATAACCTGGCATCCTCGTCTGGCGCGCAACAGTCCAAGAAAACAGCAGGCTGGGCTAGCCAACGCAAGAATGCTTATTTTGCAAGAGGCTCGGTTACCAATGCCTTCCGCGCTTCGACGTGTCGCGCAGATTCGCCGCTCGAGAAGAGTGTTTGCGCCATCTCACCTGCTTGCCGCCCGATATCAAAAGGATCGATCCCGATGGACAGCATGGCCCCGCGTTCCAGGTATTTTTCGGAGAAAGTCAGGATAGGGATATTGTTTTCCAGGGAGAAAAGCAGGATGGCTTCCGCCGTTTCCGGCGTGATCACCGTTATATCCGGGAGCATCCAGAAAAGATC
>JBAQPK010000107.1:0-6552 GCA_049305715.1 Desulfuromonadaceae bacterium
ATTAAGTTCATCCCCCTGGGTGAATTTGTTCGTGGAGTGGAGGATGCGCTTGATGTCATCCTTGCCGGGAGTCGCCAGCTTCTGCGACTTGTCGGAGTAGGAGCGGGCAAGGTCCGGCGGAAAGGCGGATGAGTGGTAGTGATCTGCCGTGTTATAGGGGGGCTTGGCGTTGTTGTGGCATACGATCAGTTTGCGCTTGAAAAAATGATTGAGTTCTTTATCACGAGCCGGGCCGTCGACACAGCCGCCGTCACAGAAGCGGAGGTCGACAAATGACGGTGAAATCCTGCCGGCGGCGAGATCGCGAATAATGCCGATCGTGTGCGCCTCTCCTTCGGCGCTGATCGTTTCATTATCCTGGAAGTCGGTCTGGATATCAAAAACCTTCAGCGGGCCGCCGGTGAGCGTAAAAAGGCGACCGGCGCCGGGATCAACCCCGTCGAACGGCATTTCAGCCAGACCGGCGGGGGTGATGCCCCTGTTTTTGAGAAGTTTGTCGATCTCCTGATAGGTCAGCACAACATCTATGGCGCCGGAAGCTTCGCCCTGAATTTCAAATTTTGCCGCAATGCAGGTACTGACGTAGACGACCCTGGTTTCTTCACCGAGAATGCCCTTGATGAAACGCCCCATGGCGATCATTGGCGAAACGACCGGCATGATGTTGGGGACCAGCGCCGGGAAATGCCGCTCGATCAGATCGACGACAGCCGGACAGTGGGATGAAATCAACGGCCGTTCAGAGGACGTGAGCGCGTCGCGGTAATCTCCGGCAATCATGCGTGCGCCGTATGCCCCTTCGTGAACCTCGCTGAAGCCGAGGCTTTTCAGGGCGGCTACCAGCTGGCCGGGATGCAGGGAATGAAAAAAGGCAGGGAACGAGCAGCCGAGCACCGCGACGACCGGGGTGCCGGCCGCCAGCATTTCCTGTGTCCTGACCATGCGGTCTACCACTACCTTGGCGTGCTGCGGGCAGCTCAGGCAGTTGCCGCAGCCGATGCAGCGGTCATACATGATCTGGGCAAACCCCTCGTCAACCTTGATAGCCTTGACCGGACAACTGCGGACGCAGGAATAACAGCGACGGCATCGCTCTTTATATGTGACGATAGGTTCCATTAATTCTCTGTTGTTGAACGTTTAATAAGGGGAGTCTACACGATAAAAAAAATATGTGCAACAATTGGCACACTTTGTCGCAAGTCTTGCCAATGCCCGAACTGATTAGCGCTGATCCCCCGCCAGTCCCTTCTCCATAATGGAGAAGGTGGTTAAAGGCCGGATAAGGGGGAGCAGCAGAACCAATATCGACCGGTACTGCCCCCTCAACCTAGCCCTCTCCCCAGGGAGAGATTTTATTTCGTATGATGGGGTTAGCCCATGTTGATATGTTCAAGCCACCATCCATCACTTTTTCGGCAGATATGCCGGAGTGCCGGCCGGAGCAGCACGGACATACTGGGCTGGCCACGGTGCCGGCTGGCCGAGTTCCCTTGCGGCCTTGTGCGGCCAGTAGGGGTCGCGGAGCAGTTCCCGGGCGAGCAGTACCAGGTCCGCCTGTCCTGAACGGACAATGTGATCTGCCTGGGCAGGCGCGGTAATCAGGCCAACGGCGCCGGTCTTGCTTCCGGTTTGCCGGCGGATCTGTTCGGAGAATCCAGTCTGGTACCCCGGACCAAGCGGAATGCGGGCATGGGGATCGCTGCCGCCCGAGGAACAATCGATCAGATCAACCCCCAGCGGCAGAAGTTGCCGTACCAGTTCGACAGATTGCTCCACGTCCCAACCGCCATTGACCCAGTCGGTAGCGGAAATCCTGACCAGGAGCGGCAAATTCTCAGGCCAGACGGCCCTGACAGATTGTACGATATTTTTCAATAAACGCGTACGGTTTTCGAAACTGCCGCCATAGTGATCGGTCCGCTGGTTGCTGAGCGGGGAGAGAAACTGGTGAATCAGGTAGCCATGGGCGGCATGGATTTCGGCGACCTGGAATCCGGCCAGAAAGGAGCGTTGAGCGGCAGCGACAAATGCCGTCGCTATATTCTTGATATCATCTTCGGTTAGTGCCGTCGGTATGATACAGCCTGCGTCGAATGGTATGGCGCTGGGAGCCACAATCGGCCAACCACCCTCCGCTTCGGACAAGGTGACGGACCGATTCTCCCACGGTGGCGGAGTGCTGGCCTTGCGACCGGCATGGGCCAGCTGGATTCCGGCAACGCTCCCCCGTTGCGATATGAAGTGGACTATTCGCGCCAGAAATTCTATATGGCTTTCGGTCCATATGCCAAGATCCTGCGGACTGATCCGGCCCTGGGGAGTTACCGCCGTCGCCTCGGTCAGCACCAGTCCTGCTCCACCGGCGGCACGACTTCCATAGTGGACCAGATGCCAGTCATTGGCAAAGCCATCCACGCTTGAATACTGGCACATGGGTGATACGGCAATACGATTGGAAAGCGATATGCTGCGCAGGGTAAGAGGTTCAAATAGATTGGACATGATGGATTCTCCTTGTCAACGGTTTCAAGGCTTACGCCCCCGGAACCGCATTTGTGGCGGATTTTTCCAAGACCTCCTGCTCGGCTGCTACAAAACGGACAAGTGTCGAACCTGCGGCGAATGAGCAGCTTGCTTCCTCAATTTTGAATCCGACACTCTCCAGTCCAAGATTGAGCTCGGCGACAAGCGGTTTCAAATACTCCTGCATGGCTTTCTCATCGTGCAAGGGAACCGGTCGGCATACCAGTCGGGCAGAGCTTTTCAAAAGCAGCCTCCTGACCTCAAACGACAGCCGCTCCTGATGTATTACAAAGCTGTCATATGCCCGCTGCCATGCAGCCGGCTCCATAATATAATCGAGGTGAAGCGACAGGCGGCAGGAATACAGACTCCCTTCATTGTCCGGGGAAAATATCTCCAACTTGTAGGGGCGGTCCAGTAAACCGTAATGCGGCAATTCGACAATGGTCTGCCCCCGCGATACAAAATCAAACCGGTTACGGACTGTTGTCTCCGGGATGAAGAAGACCACCTTGCCATCGCGCACAACGAGTGAATATGCCGCGATCTTGATACAAATCAGTCCCTTGTAGAGGATGAGTATGAATATGACCCCGGAAATCAGACCTGCCAGAAACTGATCATGCGAAAGTGTATATATGACTATGACCAGAAACAGCATCAGCACTGCATAGAAACTAGTACGTCCCACAATCCAGATGGTTCGCTGAATCGTCATCAGTTACCCCCTATCCATCAAAAAAAATCCGTATAGCCGGGAATGCCCATGAAAACCCTTCTTTTAAGTCTATACCAATTCCGGGAAAATAAAATAAAAGCGCTGATTCCGAGTTGACCGTACCGCGCCTTGGAGAGCTGTCCAGATTTCTAAAAGTGTAGTACCGCATGATGCTTTTGTTTTATATCCCGTGCCATTTCAGAGCGTTACAAAAAAGAGCGCGTTGCCGTGCTGGGGTATGGCACGGCTCTTTTTGCCTGTTAGCTGGGAGAAAAAGAGGACCTTCGTTGAAGCGTGGAGGGGCTGAATATTTTTTTGTTGACACTGGTCGTCGAATAATATAGTTTGACATTAAGCTACACGACATCAAAGCAACAGGGTGCAAAAATGAAACCTGCACGTAATGAAACATACAGGGCCCTGAATACCTACACCAAATTAATGCGGGCGGCAGAATCGGTCACCAGTAGGGTTCATCGAGTCCTGGCAGGACCAAAGCTCACCATCAGCCAGTTTGGTGTGCTGGAAGCGCTATACCATAAAGGGCCACTGTGTCAGCGTGACATTGCCACCAAGATTCTCAAGAGCACGGGAAACATCACCTTGGTGATCGATAACCTCGAGAAGCATAACCTTGTAAGAAGAGAGCGCGACAACGCAGACCGGCGTTATTTAACCATTCACCTCACGGAAGGTGGGACAGCTCTGATTACGACGGTATTTGCAGATGTCGAAGCGGCGATAGTTACTGAAATGGCTTCGCTTACCGGGGATGAGCAGGAATTGCTGGGAAAACTTTGTAAAAAACTGGGAATGAAAGGAGGGTAGTAAGGTAGAAGCTTTTTTTTAAGTAGATAGTTTAATATCAAACCATTTCTAAAACCAAAGGAGAATCATCATGAAAAAAATTATTGCATCAATCAGCACCATTATCGCCCTGGCCCTTCCGACCTTTGCATTTGCCACAACCTGGACCATTGACCCCGACCACTCCAATGTCGGCTTCAAGGTCAAGCATCTCATGGTATCGAACGTGAGGGGGAGTTTTGAGAAACACACCGGGGTCGTGGAGATCAACGACAAAGATATCACCAAATCAAAAGTAGAAGTCAGCATCGACACCAACTCAATCAACACCAATGTCCAGAAACGCGACGAGCATTTGCGCAGCGCCGATTTCTTCGATGTAGCCAAATTTCCCAAGATGACCTTCGTATCCAGGAAAGTGGCCAAGGCCGGCAAGGACAAACTGAAGGTGACTGGCGACCTGACGCTGCACGGTGTTACCAAAGAGACCGTACTTAATGTGGAAGGACCGACGCAAGAGAGCAAAGACCCCTGGGGCAATATCCGCAAAGGTGCCACGGCCACCGCCAAGATCAATCGCAAGGACTTCGGCCTGGTTTGGAATGCTGTTTTGGAAACGGGAGGGGTTGCCGTGGGAGAAGAGATAACGATAACTCTGGAAATCGAGATGATCAAGAAGTAGGGATACCGTATTTTAGTCAATAAGAAGTCACATACAATTAAAAGGAGAAATACATTGAATCAAGCAGATATCAAGCCGAGTGGACCGATTGTTCTTGAACTGGAGCCGGGCAGCTACCACCGCTGCACCTGCGGAAAATCAGCAAAGATGCCATTCTGTGATGGTTCCCATGTCGGAAGTGGAAAGAGTCCGATTGCCTTCGAGGTCAAGGAAAAGCAGCAGGTATACCTGTGTAACTGCGGCAAGACTGGTAACGCCCCCTATTGCGATGGAAGTTGCGCAAAGTAAGGTAAAAGAATTCGACCAGTCCAGGATTGTAGAAAAACTTTTGTCGCAGACCAAGCGAACAAACAAAGGATTGTCTGGCGTGGAATGTGTTCAATACATCAGTAACGTGCTTAACAACCACCCGGTTCGGATTATTGAGCCGGGTGGCAGGGCACACGCTTCCGTCGCCTTGATTTTGGAAGAGCAGCCGTCCGGTTTGAATATTCTGTTTATAGAACGATCAACCAACGAAAACGATTACTGGTCTGGCCAGATCGGTTTGCCGGGAGGGAGATCAGAAGCATGCGACAAGGGCCCGAGACATACTGCCGAGAGGGAAACAAGGGAAGAGCTCGGACTGGATCTTTCGTCTGCGCAGTATTTAGGGAGGCTCAGTGACATCGCACCCGGAGGGTTGAAGATAGTCGTTTCGTGCTTTGTCTACGCAGTTCGCCATATTCCCGTTCTGTGTCCGGACAAGAATGAAATTGCCGATACCTTCCAGGTTCCTGTCCGGGAGCTCAATAATCCGGCCTTGCGTACTTATGTGGATTTCATGGTCCGGGATCGGCTGAGAAGATTTCCCGCATTGAAAATTGTTGATGGCAATGAACAGCCTCTCTGGGGGATAACGTATCGCCTGCTCCGCAATTTCAACAAAGTCATAAAAAGTTCGATCGATCCGGATCGCTTCCTACTCAAGGAGTAACTACGATTATCAACATAAGAATCAAGCTCATTAGGGCACTCCGACCACGGCTGGTTGAATATCTGTCACACCTTTTCCTTACCGGCAAGGGAAAGGCGGAAGTCCTGCTTTTTGACATCGCCTGACAAATAGATCACGTGACTACCGGGAACCTGGCAACTTGAACCATATAAACCCAGTCCAGCCTGATCATGCTATGGGACGCATGCCATATCCCTTGGATACCTCAGGGTGAACGGACAAAGATCCCGTTTAATGGTAATCGGAATAAATTATGAGTCTACCTGAAGGTGTTCAGGACGTATTCGGCAATCGAGCGGGCATCCTTGTCGGAGATGGTCTCCGTATCGAACCTGATCATCCGGGACAGCGGATTGCGCATGATCCTGACAATATCCTCCGGCCTGGTGATGTGGTTCTTTCGCAAGGAAGAACCGTGTAGGGTTCTTTTCGGATCGGACACATTGCCGCCGTCGGGATGACAGTTATGGCAGAACTGCCTGAACAGCTCTTCACCGGTTTGCGTCTGTCCCCGCGGATGCGCTGCCGCCTGCTGCGCAGGCGCTGTGCGTGGCGTCTCCTTGGAACAGCCGCCCAGTAACCAGATGGCGGCAGCCGCCATGGAACATGCTCCGATCGTTGTTCTGGACATAGTGGTCTCCTTTCTTGATTTGATGTCAGGGTGCGGAACTGTCTTGTCCAGTGTACCATATTCCATGGGGAGTGGCTTCATCTCCCATCCGTGTGATCCCCCCGTTTTATGATGTGGTCCGTATGCACATGGCCATTTTACCCCTGAATGTTCACAGATACAAAAAACAGGCAAAGTCCTATCATCTGTAT
>JBAQPK010000108.1:0-3803 GCA_049305715.1 Desulfuromonadaceae bacterium
TCGGCGGCGGCAATACCGCGATGGACTGCGTCCGTACCGCCCGACGGCTGGGCGCCGAACGGGCGATGATCGTTTATCGCCGCAGCGAGGCCGAGATGCCGGCACGGGTGGAGGAGATCAAACATGCCAAGGAGGAGGGGGTCGAGTTCGTCATGCTGACATCCCCCTTGGAGATTGTCGGCAATGAGGAAAAGTGGTCGGCCACGCTCCGCTGCCAGCGCATGGAACTGGGGCCTCCGGATGATTCGGGACGGCGCAAGCCGGTTCCGGTGTCCGGATCGGAGTACGATATACCGGTCGATGTCGTGGTAAATGCGGCAGGCACCGGGGCTAATCCGCTCCTGACCGCCACCGCCCCGGATCTGAAAATCAACAGATGGGGAAATATCGCCGTCGATGACAACGGGGCCACCAGCATTCCCGGCGCCTTTGCCGGCGGTGACATCGTTCGCGGCGGCGCCACGGTCATCCTCGCCATGGGCGACGGCAAGCAGGCCGCGGCGGCGATCGACGGCTATCTGAAGAGCGTCAACGGGTAACATTCCACAGTAATGGGGGCGCCTCAACCCATGTGCAAAAAAATATTCATCGCCGCCACCGGCCAGAATACCGGGAAAACCACCATCAGCCTCTCCCTCGTCCATCTGGCGCGGCAGAAATACCGGCGGGTCGGCTTCATCAAGGCGGTCGGCCCCAAATGCCAGGAATTCAACGGCTGCGTGGTGGACAAGGACGCCGCGCTGATGGCGCGGGTGTTCGGGCTTGAAGAGGATATCCGCCTGATGTCGCCGGTCGTGCTCGGCCGGGGCTCGACGAAGCGTTTTCTGGACGGCCATCTGACGACCGCCGGGCTGGAGGAGCGGCTGGCCAGCGCCTGTAGGGAGATGGAGCGCAGGCATGATTTTCTCGTGATCGAGGGAGCCGGGCATGGCGGCGTCGGCTCTGTGGTGGGTCTCAGCAACGGGAGGGTGGCGCGTCTCTGCGGCGCACCGGTAGCGATGGTGAGCGGCGGCGGCATCGGCAGCGTGATAGATTCGGTCCTGCTGAATCTGCCGCTCTATCAGGAAGAGGGTAGAGCGGTCAAACTGCTGCTGGTCAACCGGCTGCTGGCGGAAAAAAGGGACGAGTCGCTCGGCTACCTGAAAAAGGCCTTCACCCCGCTTGCCCTCCCGGTTGCGGCTGCTTTCGACTATTCTCCGATCCTGGCCGATCCGACTCTCACTCACATCGCCCGGCTCCTCAAGCACCCGCTCCATGGCGACCCTTCGGCGCGCAACCGGATCGTTCACCACATCCAGCTTGGCGCCGCGTCATCCCAGAAGGTGATCGATCGTCTGGACGACTCGACCCTGTTGATTACCACCAGTTGCCGTGACGAACTGATCGTCACCCTTTCGTCGCTGTATCATATTCCCGCCTACCAAAGGAAAATCGTAGGGCTCGTCATCCCGGGGCACTCCCCGGTATCCGCCATTACGCAGCAGATCCTGGACGACAGCGGCATCCCGTATATCCGAATCATCGAATCAACAACAGCCGAGGCCTATTCTGCCATTACCGGGCATATATCCAAGATCAGTGCAGAGGACGACGAAAAGATCGACCTGATCTGTTCATTGGCTGAGAAGGTCATAGATTTTGAAACGATCGAGCGGCTTCTGTGACAGGAAAGCCTCCCTGGCAGTCGCCGAATCGTGGTAATGTATGAAAAATCCTGCAAAGGGAGATTTTATGGCAGAAACGGTTACCGTCGAGATTTTCATCATCGGCAATGAAATCCTCATCGGCGACATCCAGGACACCAATACCAACTGGTTGTGTCGGGAAATCAACGGAATGGGAGGGCATGTTGCACGCGCTGTCGTGCTGCGCGACGAGGAGCAGGTCATTGCCGTCGAGCTGAAGGGTGCGCTGGCGCGGGGTGCCGATGTGATCATTACCTCGGGCGGCCTCGGCCCCACCGCCGATGACCTGACCCTGGCTGCTGTGGCCCGGGGGGCAGGAGTGCCGCTTCTGCTCCATGAGCAGGCGCGGCGGATGATCAGCGAGCGTTACGATGAACTTACCGCCCAGGGGGTGCTCACCCAGAGGGGATTGAACCCTGCCAGGGAAAAGATGGCCTGGCTTCCCGAGGGTGCGGTGCCGGTGCATAACCCGGTCGGCACCGCACCCGGCGTGCTGCTCTGCGCCGGACAGACCCACATCATTTCCCTGCCCGGAGTCCCATCGGAACTGAAGGGCATCTTCAGCAGTTCCCTGCAGCCGTTTCTACTGAAAATATTCCGCGGCGGCAGCTCGGCGCACCGCACCATCACCGTGGCCAGTAACGACGAGTCGATTTTCGAGCCGGTGCTCAGCAGGGTTGTAAAAAATCATCCGGGCATCTATGTCAAATCATTGGCCAGAACCCTCGGTGAGGCTCGGGAGATCGACATTATCCTCATCTGCTTGGGGGATGATCCGCCTAGCCTCAACTCTCTGCTCAAGGCAGCTCTTGTTGAGCTGCAGCAGGGTCTGGACGAACTCGCTGTCGGCCATCGCGGGAAGCAAGGCGATGGCGACGCAACTTGACCGGATAAATACTCCTGCCCGAATCAGTTCTGCCTGTTCGTACGGCCGGCCTTGTAAATCCCGAGCATGACTCTTTCCGGCCCGGGAACACCAGTCGGGATAAAGGCGACCCGGTCCCCGGCCTTGATGGGGTGATCAAGACCGTGTGCTCTATGGTTGATAAATACCGCCTCTATTTTTTCCAGCGGCAGGTCAAGTTCAGCGGCAAGATCACAAGCCGCACACCCGCCGGGAGGGATATGCACCTCGGTCGTCGATTGCAGTCCCCGGTTTCTCCTGAGAGTGTGCAGCGCTCCGAACATCCGTACTGTCGTATTGGTTTGCGTAGACATGGCAACTCCTTTCTATTTATAGTTCAAACGTTTGTTTAATAATTATATCCCTGTTTTTATCTGATGCAATAATTAAAAGTTAAAAATAAAGGAGTCTGAAATGAAGAAAGATATCGTAGAAAAGGGAGCCATCCTGCAGAGGGATCGGGAAACCTATGGAATTGCACCACACATTCCGGGAGGAATAACCGACAGCGCCACCCTGCGGAAAATCTGCGACGTGGCGGACAAATACCACCTGCAGATAAAGCTGACTTCGGCACAGCGGATCGCCCTCTTCGGCGTCAGGGAAGAGGATCTGGACGCGATCTGGACCGAAGTAGCAGAAAGGCCGGGAGCCGCCATCGGCCTCTGCGTCCGGAGCATCAAGATCTGTCCCGGGACAACTCACTGCAAACGTGCAATTCAGGATTCGGTCTCCTTGGGGCTCAAAATAGACTCCCTCTACCACGCCCTTCCACTCCCCAACAAGATGAAGATGGGCGTTTCCGGCTGCATGCTCTCCTGTGCCGAGGTGTCGGTCAAGGATATCGGCATCATGGGAATTCCAAAGGGGTGGCGAATATTTGTGGGAGGGAACGCCGGAGCCCGCCCGCGACTCGCCGACCTGCTCGTGGAGACGACTGCCGACGAGACGGAAGTACTCGCCGTCATCGACAGAATCATCTCCTGGTACTGTAATTCCGGCCGCGAGGTACGCCTCGGCACACTCATCGAAGAGATGGGGATTGAGCAGTTCCGCGCCGTGATCCTGAATCAGCCCGGAACAGCGGCCGTATAAGAGCCAGCCGCCTCGCATTGTTACACCGCAAGATCAAAGGGGTGGTCCACCCCTTTGATCTTGCCCTCCCCCAGACCCTCTGCCGGACCCATTACCCGCATACGCACAAACATGTTCCG
>JBAQPK010000109.1:0-6329 GCA_049305715.1 Desulfuromonadaceae bacterium
CGTTCCCAAATCTCGCATATTGCGAACAAATACCGCATAAAAATCCGCCAGCAATTCTTTGCCACCAACGGTTACCGTCAAACCGCTTTTCTCGGCCTTACGAACCTGATTGCGGAGCTTGGCGTTAAATCCTTGCCACTGAGTCTCTACATCCATGGCCAGACTTAATATCATGCAGACCTTATGTCGTTTTGTCGGCAGGTCACCTGTCCACGGTGCGGTGTGCCGTAATTCAACGTGTTCTGCACCATACTCATTCCGAATCGCTGCTGCTTCTGAAAGGAGGGAGTTCCCAATTTCACGATTATCACAGAGCAGCCCCCCGTAATTAAAAAACGGTTGGGACACGAGAAACCGGCCGAAAAGTCTGCTCTGCATGTAGACCAGGGGCAGCACCCCAATGATCGCGCCCCCGATACCCATGGCCGCAAGATAGTGGCAGGGATGGCCAAAACTGCTTTCAATTACATCACGCCAGCCATAGCGGTGATAATTGCTGGCAGAGGTGTGGTTCATCACGTAAGTATCCCACGCTCCACGATCAGAACAGTCACGCTCAATATAAAAGGAAACGTTCGCGGCAGACAAAGTCTCAGGCACAGGCGTATCCTTGTGCTGCGAGTACCGTTTTCACAGATGCAAACGTATGCCTTTTAAAGAGATACTCCAATTTCCCTTCGGTCTTATCAAGATTGAGATAATGCCGAAATCGCGATTTAAATCCTGCTTTGATCCGCGGCTGTTCCGGATCGATCTCCCATGGATGGAAATAGAGCACCGTAGGTTGCTTTTCCTGGTTGTTTATTCGCTTAATTCCCCATGCTACAAACTCGGCAGGTAAGAGGCGCAGATACCCCCCTCCGGCAATTGGTAATCGTATTTCTTTACCGCCAATACGTAACGGCAGCGTTGTCAAGGGGAACTCCATCAGCGGTCCCGCTTCGGTCTGCAACCTGTGCGGAAAACGCTGCGCATTCGGAATACCATACGTGTCGTGTATGATCGGAAAGACGCTGGAGTCATACGTAAAACCTTCCTCAACCAGAATATCCAACGCCCAGAGAGATTTCCCGGTGATGGAGTAACTGGGAGCACGGTAACCGTTGACCCGTTCGCCACACTGGTCTTCGAGGAGTATTTTTGAACGGTGGATATCTGAACGAAAACGCTCGGGACCAATTGCGTACACAAGCTCGTGTCCATAGCCATGGCAGGCGATCTCATGACCTCGGCGATGGATTTCCTTTGTCAACGCCGGAAGCCGTTCCGCTACCCAGCCAAGAATGAAAAAGGTTGCCGTAATGGAGAAGCTGTCCAGCAAGTCGAGAATCCGGCGGGTGTTCCCATCCACCCTGAGAGGATAGTTATCCCACTGATCCTGACGAATGTTGTTCGCAAAGGCGTTTACCTGGAAGTAGTCCTCAACGTCGATGGTCAATGCATTAATCATGGCTAAAATATTTTCTTCAGATCAATAACCGCCTTGTTGATCTGATATGAGCCCGCGGTTCTGTCAAGATCCAGCAGGTTGTTGACGTAGGTGTAGGTAACACCAACCGTAAGCTCATTCTTAAGTGCATAGCTGATTCCGGCAATTCCGGTGAACCGATAGGGTCGATCCGTGAGTGTATTGGTAACAACTCCCCTGCCGAATCTTTCCCCAATTGCTGTAAGAGTGGCAGTAAGGCTTTGCAGAACTTCATAGCGCCCCGTCGCAGTTATGCCAAACCTGGTGTGATCCATGATTCCGGTTTCGGTATTGACATATTCCGAATAGCCCACATTAGCTCCAAGAGCACCCCGCTGAAGGGTTGTATCAACTTTTGCTGAGTAACTGGTTTCTTTGGTCGATACCACCAGAGGGTCTTCCGTCGTTGAAACTTTGGTTTCAAGCACAGCCACCGTCCCTCTGAAATCATGGGTAATGCCGGCGTCCCAAAACAGATAGTTTACATCAACACCGCCATCGAACTGCTGCCAGCTGTTTCCGAGTTGGCCGAAGATGAACGATTTATCGGCATATTCGTATTTAAAACCACCATACAGATCATGTTTATTGTACTGGCTGGGATTCGACTCGAGCCGGGTGAAGGCATACCCCGCGGATAGGCTGAACCTGGAAGTCAAGTCATGGGTAAGATCTGCAAAACCACGGTGTTCCTGCTTATCGATTCCTATAGAATCCCAGTAGCGGGTGTCGACAAAGCGATAGCCGGTCTTGAGAGTGTTGTCACCCCTCAAGCGCCAGAGCAGATACGGGGATATGGAGGCGATGTTCTGGTCGGTCTGATTGAGAAAAATACTGCTTTCAGTTTCGACGTTGCGGGAAACGTCAAGTGTTACCCTCTTGTACGTGTCACTGAGGTCAAGAAACAGGAAGTTCTCCACCAATGCGATATTTCCCTTTGCCGCCGCATTATGATTATTTTCATCTTTTCTACTGTTTTTGGCATAGGTGCGGTATTCAATGGTATATGCAGCATCCCAGGTCCAGATGGGTGACGTGTAATGGAATGTTGCGCCTGGGAGGAGTCGGGTAATATACTCCGAACGTTTGGCAGAGGATTGCTCATAGATGTTGTCAGTCACCTCTTCACTAACCCTCACCGACGGCTTGAACAATAGATCTGCTGCCGTTGCGGTGGTGGACGACCAGAGGAGTGTGGCACCCATAAGCAAGCCATATATACACATTAGAACTATCCGGGCATTAGCGCTGTTTTTCATTATTGACAAGGGGGGAATCGCCACCAAAGACACGACGGACAAAACCAGTTTTGGGGTTTTCATGTACTGCTCCCTTCTCAAAATTTGTCACAGTGTTGCTGATCTCCTCAAGTTTTTTGCTTATTTCCAGGATACGAACATTGTTATTATCGACATGTGATTTTACTGCCGCCTGGAATGAAACGAAGAGGTCATTCTGGTCTTTGAGTCCGTTGTTCAGGTGAGTGGTGATATTCTGCTCGATTGACTCTATGCGTGTGGTAATGTCGGCAAGCATGCCTTGAAGTTCCGATGTTTGCAATACAGTGTCAGTTCCAGCCGAGGAATTGCCAGTCTGAAAAGTGATTTGCTGAATTGCGCCCCCCTTCCCCGTCCAGTGATAGTTTTCAAAGTCAAGATCACCGACGACGTCGTGTACCATTTCGACACTAAGCGTCGTGGTTTCTTCTGCAAAGGCAAGGAACATGAGAAAGTCACAGATAATGTTGATCAAACGCGGGATTCCCCTACTGTATTGGAAAATAGCATCAAGAGAACCCGGTTCAAAACGAACAGCCGACGAATTTCCCGCGACTTCCAGGCGGCGGGATATATACTGTTCAAGCTCCTCACGGTTGAGCGCCTGCAGATGGCAGTTGATATTGATGCGCTGCCGCAATTGGCGCAACTCCGGGGCAGCAAGAATTGTCCGCAACTCCGGCTGGCCGACGAGTATGATCTGTAACAACTTACTGGTAGAGGCTTCCAGATTGGAGAGCATGCGTACCTCTTCCAGCAGCTCCGCGGACAGGTTTTGCGCCTCGTCAATGATCAGGATCGGCTGATTGCCGCTCGCATACTGACTGATCAGAAATTCATTCAGGTCCCTGATCAGGGTGACTTTGTCCTTTCCCTGAACGGCAAGTCCGAAGTCGTCGTTAATCATTGCCAGCAACTGCTCGGAGGTTACACGGGTATTGAATACCTTGGAGAGGACGACATGTTCATAATGTTTATCCAACAGGTTCCGAATCAAGGTAGTTTTCCCGGAGCCGACTTCACCGGTAAGCAGGACAAACCCCGAGCGTTCCCTGATGCCATAGTCCAGATAGGTTAGAGCTTTTTTGTGTGACTTGCTCAGGTAGATGAAACGGGGGTCCGGAAGCAGGTCAAACGGTTTGGAACGCAGATTGAAAAAGGATTCATACATTTACGCACACTCCACTCAGAGATAGCATCGAGTCAGGTTTCGGTACGGTTATAGTGCTGATACCTAGAGTAGCGTTCATCATCGCGTTCGATATGGGCATCATTATAGACAATACCCAGCAACTCGGAGCCTTTCAGGGCATCCAGAGCTTCCTTGACATTTTTCTGTGACGCGAGCTGTTCCTTGACCACAAACAGAACCCCATCCACTAGGTGCGCCAGCGTACGCGGCTCCGCAAAGGGGAGAATCGGCGGAGTATCAAATATTATGAAGCGATCTGGGTAGCGGTTCTTGATTTCCGCAATCAGCGCCTCTGTTTTTTGTGAGGCAAACAGTTCAACCGGGTTGTTGACCTCACGTCCGGCTGTAATTACTGAAAGTCTTCCGACTCCGACCGGCGTAATCACCTCACCAACCTCGGATTCTCCGACGAGACATTCCGAAAAACCTTTATTCATTTTAATATCCAGATAGCGGTGGATTGACGGTTTGCGAAAGTCGGCATCTATCAACAACACCGTATGGTCGTATTCCTGGGCCATACTGATAGCGAGGTTCAGAGCCGTAAGGCTCTTCCCTTCATTCGGTACCGCACTGGTAACCATCAGCGTATTCTTGAATAAATCGTCCCCCTCGGTCAACCGCACCAATGCCGCCTTCAGCTTGCGGTACTCCTCCGCAATGGGCGAATAGGAATCCTTCGGGTTGATGAGAAACCGATTACCGGGCACAAACTTTTCTGCGCCGGCCACTATCGGAGGTGGTGTATGGAGTGGACGACGCTCCGTTTTTTCAATCTGCGTTGCTGACAGCGGGGTCGTACCCTCTCTCAGTTGAGCCGCCCGTTCCATCGCTTTTTCAATTCTGCTCATGCATTCACCTTGCTGGTAGATCTAAATGTATAGCAGAGATCTACTCATATTATTTTACCAACGACCTTGCCCACCAGCTCTGATATCACTGTGATTTCAAGTGTTTCCAGCACGAATACCGCAAGAATCACCGAGAAATACAACCCTGCAGCGATATACAGCCTGCGATCCCGCCGGGCTTGCAGAGCGATCTGCTCCGGGTTCTCCATCTGGGGGATAACGGCAAGAACCGGCAGGCCAAAGTGCTTTGCCATGTCCAGGTTCTTTACCGTATCATCCTTCTTATCTTTGAATATGACCAATCCTAGTCCTCCACCGATTCCAGCCAGAATACAAAGCGGAATCAATTTCCTACGATCCGGACTGACCGGTTTGATCGGCAGTACCGCCGGGTCGACAATCCTGAAAACGGTCGATTTATCCTGTACCTCCATCTGTTTTGACACCTCGGACTGACCCTGACGGGAAACCATTGCTTCATAGAGGTTTTTCTGCGAGTTTTTTTCACGTTCAAGGTCATCAAGCGTCGCCTTTGCCGCAGGAATACTCTGTAGCAGACCACGATTTCTCGCTACGTTTGCACGGAGGTTCGCTTCCGCCTGCCTCAGTGCCCTGATTTCTGACACAATCCGCTCATATTCCGGTGAATCTGAAGGCTTTCCCGTGCCCTGCCCCCCCCTTTTCTGCTCTTCAAGTGCGCGGATATCCTCTTTCAAGCGGATGATTTCAGGGTAGCTGTCAGTATATTGCAGTTGCAGCTCCTGGAGCCTTTTATGGAGAGCAGGCAAATTTGACTGAGCGGAATTTACCCTCCCCAGACCTGCAAGTGCTGTCTCCAACTGAGACCGCCGTATCTTCAGTTCATCAGCCCGCTGTTGGGAATCGCTTATATCTTTAAGCAGCGTGGTAGGGTCCATGGAGGCGATTGATCCCGCCCCGCGTTTGAAGACATTTACCGCTTCCTCGGACTTGAGCAGTTTCTCCTTGAAGGTGCTCAACTGCTCGGAAAGAAACGTGGTTGCGCCGTATGATTCCGTCCGCTTGCTGGATGTATTTTCGTCAATATAGCGTCTGACCAGAGCGTTGACATAATCGCGGGCTAACTTTGGACTATGATCCTGAAACGAGATAACAAACAGCCCCTCCTTGTCCTTGATCTTAATCTGTGTATTTTCCTGCAGTTTTTTGATCTGTGCTTCGAGTTCGGCGTCTCCGCCTTTTTTCAGATCCAGTTCATCGATAATTTTGGTTATCAGGGTTCTGCTGTTCAGCGCATACGTCAGCACCTTGATCTTATCTTCAGCGGAAGGTGTAAATGTCAGTCCCTTCAACAATTCTGAAATGACACTCTTCTCAATAAAGACGGTGCTCCTGCCCTCGTATTTGTTGGGCAGCAGGTAGCAGATCGCCGTTGCAACAGTCATGATGGCCAGAGCAGCTACAATAAACAACTTCTTGTCCCGTTTGACCAATTCAAGAATTTTCTTGTAGTCCGTTTCGTTTGATACCATCTGTTTCTCCAAAGTTATGTACTTTAAGTC
>JBAQPK010000110.1:0-1896 GCA_049305715.1 Desulfuromonadaceae bacterium
CTTTTTTTATAGGCGGATTTTCGTTGCAGCTGAAGCAGTAGTGCAACGTTGCAAAGGCGTAATTAAATTCTTTAACGCAAAGACGCAAAGACGCTAAGAAGGACTGTGAAACAGGGTTAAAATCGGGAAAAAGTTTTCTGTTTTTACCTTTGCGACTCAGCGTCTTTGCATGTTGCTGGATTATGTTCAGGTAACTCCATGAAATCCTTTTCCACTCCCATTCATACCCATATCCTCCCCATCCTGCTGATGACCGTTGCCGTGGCGCTGGTCTATGGCCGGGTGCTCAGTCATGATTTCATCATCAGCTGGGACGACGGCCTGTATGTCGTCAACAACAGTGCGGCCCAGGGCATTACGCCGGATCACCTCCGGCAGGCTTTCAGCCGGGTGTTCAGCGGCAATTACGCCCCGGTGCAGATAATTTCCTACATGGTCGATTTCGAGTTGTGGGGAATGCGGCCGGTCGGCTATCTGCTGACCAATCTGCTGCTGCACCTGGGCAACGGGCTGCTGTTCTCCGCCCTCATTGCCAGATATTGCCGCACCAGGGTGGCCGCCCTTGCCGGGGCGATGATATTCCTGATCCATCCGGTGCAGGTGGAAAGCGTTGTCTGGATTTCCCAGCGCAAGAACCTGCTGGCCATGACCTTCTTTCTGGCGGCGCTCCTGTTATATCGCCGCTCCCGCTCGGCTGAAAGACCGATGCCCGGCTATATGGCATCACTTGCCGCCTTCTGCCTGGCCCTGCTGGCTAAATCCGTGGCGGTGATATTTCCGCTGGCGCTGATGCTCTATGAATTCTGTTATGAACCGAAGGATAAACGCCCCGGGCTGCTGCTGCGTGTTCTCCCTTTTTTTGCGGTTGCTGCCGGAGTCGCGTATCTGGCGGTCTGGAGCCAATCACCCGAACAGGGGGGCGGACGGGTGCCCTGGTGGGGCGGATCTCCCTTTGCAACCTTCTGTAACATGCTGGTGGTCGTGATGCGCTACCTGGGTTTGCTGTTCCGGCCGCTGGAGCTGAGCGCCGTGTATGAAATCCCGGTCAAGACCGGTGTTGACGCCGCCGTTATTGTTGCCGGCGCCGGTGTTGTGGCGCTGCTGGCGCTTGGTTGCCGGCTGTTTCTTCGTCACCGCCGCCTGTTCTTCTGGTATGCCCTCTTTTTTATCGGGCTGTTGCCGGTTTCACAGATCGTGCCGCTGACCACCCTGATGAACGACCGCTACCTCTATTTTCCGATGCTCGGCTGCGCCGCCCTGGCGGCATTCGGTGTGGATCATCTCCTGAGTAAAGCAGGGACACGCGTTACTGCCGCGGTTATTGCCGGTTTGTCCGCACTTTGTCTGCTCTCCGGCTATGCGTCCTACAGCCGCGCGGCCGTCTGGCGCGATGATATTACCCTCTGGACCGACACCACCCGCAAAGCGCCGGCCAATGCCGATTCGTGGTACAATCTCGGCCGCTCCAGCCAGGTGCGCGGCCGCCTTGATGTGGCCCTGGATGCCTATCTGCGTGCGCTTGTCCTGCACCCTTTCCATCCCAAGGCCTTTGATAACCTTTCCGTTATCTATCCGGCCTCCGTGCAATTCGAAAGGGACAAGCTCAGCATCATCAAAGACCTGGTGCGCAATTATCCCGCATATCCCCACGGCATGTTTCTCCTGGGGCATGCCGGCGCCGAATGGCGGTATCTTCCCTTTCATCGTGATCTTTTCCTGAAGCTGCTGCGCTTCAATCCTGTTTCCCCGTCAGCATTGCTGGGGCTCGGCAATGTATATCTCCGCGCCGGTAATTTCACGTTGGCCGGGCAGTTATTTGACCGGGCCCGAACCGTCGGTGCCGCCCGCGCTGAAGTGGAGTATGATGAAGCTTGTCTTCTGGTTGCACAAGGCAGT
>JBAQPK010000111.1:0-2553 GCA_049305715.1 Desulfuromonadaceae bacterium
CCACCGTACCACTCCATCCGCAGCAGCCAGTGCGCGTACACCCTGTTCGACCGATGAGACGACGATATCGGTCCCTTGATGTCCAAGATATCCGGGTTTGCTGCACGCGAAAGAGAGACCGATGCCCCCGATATCCGGATAGCCGATTCGGAAGTGTGTCCCGGCACAGTCAACTCCAGGGACACAGGAGATCGGCCAGCTAAAACCACCTTCCTCTGCCGAGGCAGCAGAAGGGAAACAGCCGGCCAGCGCAGAGAAAATCAGCAGTGCAAGAATTTTGAAGGTGGGCATGGCGAGAAATCAATCCATTGGTAAAATATATGGCATTAGTGCAAGGAATAAAGCCTAAAGGCTGATCCTGTTCAGTAAAAACTCAAAATGGCGGAAAAATCAGTTGTCCGATCCTGCTGGCGGATCGGAGGGTCTTTGCAGGGCAACACCGCATCAAATCAGGGCGACAACGGATTAATCTTCTGCAAAATCATCTGCGAAGACATAACGTCGCCGGAAGACAGCAAATAATATGCCGATGGTCATGGCGGAGAATACCACAATTTGTGCTTGACGGTTGCGATTTATATGGGGAGGATGGAGTATAATTCAAAACAAGGAAATGAGCTGCATGAATGGAGTTGCAAACCAGCACCGCTGGTCGTTTGATCGGATTGCTGCAAGGCTGGCATGCCGAGAGAGGGAAGCTGATCTGCCGGACTGTGACCGTACGCGCGCTTCGGTCGCCATGATACTGCATCAGTCAGCCGATGATGTTGAGATTTTGTTTATTCAGCGCGCGGCCCATGCTCGTGACCCCTGGTCGGGGCATATTGCTTTTCCGGGCGGCAAGCTGGAAAAAGGTGAGCTGGAGTGTCAGGCGGCCTGCCGGGAGACACATGAAGAAATCGGAATAGATCTGGAACAGGGCCGTTATCTGGGGCGTCTTTCCGATATTATCGGAGCCAACCTGCCGGTGAGGGTTTCATGCTGCCTATTCGGGATAGACCGGCTGCGTTTTCGTCCGGTCCTGAACGAAGAGGTGCGGGACCTGTTCTGGGTCACGCTTGCCGACCTGCGTGACCCGGTCCGGCACCTGCAAAGCAGCGTCACTTTTGACCAGAGGCGCCGCGAAGTGCCGGCATTCAAACTTCCCGTTGATAACAAGCCGGTGCTGTGGGGAATCACCTATCGGCTGGTAACGCAATTTTTGTCTCTGCTGGAGGATGAAGTGACTGGTGAAGAATTCTGCAGACTGCCAGAAATGGTAGAACTTGACGAGGAGGATCGACCATGAATGAAAAAACAGGAATTATTACGTTTAAAGGAAACCCGATGACCCTGTTGGGACCCGGACTCAAGGTTGGTGAGGCCGCACCGGACTTTGCCGTTGTTGACAACGGTCTCGCTGCTGTGACGCTCTCCAGTTACGCAGGCAAAATCAGGATCATCAGTGCGGTACCATCCCTCGATACACCGGTATGCGACACCGAAACCCGCCGTTTCAACCAGGAAGCGGCATCATTGCCGGGGAACGTTGTTGTGCTGACCGTCAGCCTTGATCTTCCCTTTGCCCAGAAGCGGTGGTGTGGCGCCGCCGGAATCGACAAGGTCGTCACCCTTTCGGACTATCGCGAACGCTCTTTCGGACTTGGATACGGGGTGCTGATCAAGGAGCTGCTGCTGCTGACCCGCGCCGTTTTTGTCGTTGATGCAGCCGGCATCATCCGCTACATCCAGATCGTTCCCGAAGTCACCGGCGAGCCCGATTACGCGGCGGCTATTGCTGCGGCAAAGGCACTGCTGTAGCATCTGTTTTACGTCCGGGCGCTCCATGGTGAGAACCCGGAGCTATCTGTTGCATCATGGGAGGAGAGAGTAACCATGTCAATCAAAGACAGTTTTTTTCTGGAGCGTGACAAGGCGGTGCTGGTAGTGATCGATGTGCAGGAAAAACTGTGCGTTGCAATGAATGACGTTGTGCTGAAACAGGTCGTAAAAAATATCGGCATTCTGCTGGAGAGTTCCGGCGAGCTGGGCGTTCCGGTCCTGGTGACCGAGCAGTATGTCAAGGGACTGGGGGCGACTCTGCCGGAGTTGAAGGAAAAGGCGGCATCAGCACCATGCTACGAAAAGATGACCTTCAGCAGCTGCGGCAGCGCCGAATTTGTCGATGCTCTCAAGTTGACCGGGCGGACGCAGGTGATAATCACCGGCATGGAATCCCATGTCTGTGTCCTGCAGACGGTTATTGAACTTCGTGACGGCGGTTTTGATGTCCATGTCGTGAAGGATGCCGTCATGAGCCGGAGCAAGCAGAACTGGCGGACCGCCGTGCAGGCTATGACGCTTGCCGGAGCGATTCCAACCTGCACGGAATCTGTTCTGTTTCAACTGTTGAAGGTAGCCGGGACGGATGAATTCAAAAAGCTGTCAAAACTGGTGAGATGAGGGACGGCACGCCACCGGTCGATAAAAAACTCCGGGGTCATAGTGGCCCCGGAGTTTTTTATTGTGCTGAAAAAACATGCCGGACGATCTCGTTGTGGTGCCGGATACGGG
>JBAQPK010000112.1:0-7899 GCA_049305715.1 Desulfuromonadaceae bacterium
CCGCAATTGGCTCCGATCATGTCGGCGCCAGCACTCTCCATCGCCTGACAGAAATTCTCGACAGAACAGCCGTCGCCGCTTCGCCCCCCTTCCAGAAAGGCCAGCGAGGCACCGACCGGCAATCCGGTTTCGCGTGCGGCCATCACCGCCAGCTTCAACTGCTGGAGAGAAGTAAAGGTTTCCAGCAGCAGGAAATCGACTCCTCCTTCCGCCAGCGCCCGGCATTGCAGCCGGAAGGAATCTTCAATCTGTCCGGGACCGAGTTCGTGCTCTTCGCCTTTGATCGCCACCAACGGGCCGACCGAGCCGGCCACCAGCGCCGCGCCTCCGGCGGCTTCACGGGCAATTCTGGCCCCTGCCAGGTTGATCTCAGCGACCTTATGACCAAGTCCTATTGCGGACAGCTTGGTATAGTTGGCGCCAAAGGTATTGGTCTCGATTACCTGGGCCCCTGCCGCAACGTATTCGCGTGCCAGTTCGGCAACCAGACCGGGGCGGACCAGATTCAGATGCTCGAAATTGCTATCGAGGCTGACACCTTTCGCGTAGAGCATGGTGCCGATAGCGCCGTCACCAACCAGAACTTCGTTCAGTAAACGCTTCAGGATGTGGTTTTTGTTTTCGTTCATAGTTTTCCTATCTGCTGTTGCCCGATCGGTTCAGTTGGGGTATAAAGGGCAACCGTACTATTTTTGAAGGGAGTTTCATATGATGCACACTATTATCCAGTGGTTGCTGGACACCATCGGCGCCATGGGGTATCCCGGCATATTGCTCTTGATGGCCATGGAGAGCTCGATCATTCCGGTGCCGAGTGAACTGGTCATGCCGCCGGCCGGATATCTGGCCTATCAGGGCAAAATGAACATGGCGGTCGCTATTTTGTGCGGCACCGTCGGCAGCCTGATCGGCGCGTATGCCAACTATTTTGCCTCGCACTACCTTGGCCGGCCGCTGATTCTCAAGTATGGCAAGTACGTGCTGATCCCGCCTGACAAATTTGTACGGGTGGAGCGGTTCTTTTTGAAGCATGGCGAAATATCGACCTTTATCGGCCGCCTCCTGCCGGTGATCCGCCATCTGATTTCAATTCCGGCCGGCGTGGCGGGGATGAATCATCTCAAATTCACCCTCTACACCCTGCTCGGCGCCGGTATCTGGTGTACCATCCTGACGTTGATCGGCTATGCCATCGGCGAGAACCAGCAGTTGATCATGCAGTATTCCCATAAGGCACTGCTCTGGGTTGTCCTGTTCAGTGCCGTTCTGGTGGCGGTCTATATCTGGCGGCAGCGCCGCAATAGCAGTAAAGCCTAACACAGGATACGTCCGTTAACGAAGTCATTTTCTGCCATAAACGCGCAGAAAACAACTTCTAACTTACTAAATCGGCCTGGAAGATAAAAGGGTTTTTGGAAGGAGTAGATTGTGGAGGTAATTCTATGCAGATAAATCGTATCGGCCGTATCCAGTATGTTGAAGTTGATTTTCCGGGGGTATCATGTTCGACGCAAGGTTTCACCACCCGCCACGAGGGCGTTTCACGTCCTCCCTACAACTCGCTCAACCTGGGGATGAACACACAGGACCAGCAGGCAACGGTTGAGGGCAATCGCAGCCTGCTGGCCCGCGCGTTCGGGATCAATCAGGAGGCGCTGGTGACCCCCCGGCAGGTCCATGGCAGTGACATTCTGGTTATCAACGAACCGAATGAAGATTTCAGTCATTTCCTTTCCGTTGAGGGAGATGCGGTTATTACCAATCAGCCGAACGTCATGATCGGGGTCTGTGTGGCGGACTGTACCCCGATCCTGCTCTGCGATCCTGAGAAAAGGGTTATTGCCGTTGTACACGCTGGGTGGAAGGGTACCGCAGAAAAACTGGTTGCCAAGACCGTAGCCGGCATGCGGTCGGAATTCGGTTCCGACCCCGCCCGGCTTCACGCCGCGATCGGCCCCTGCATCCAGAAATGCTGCTACGAAGTTGACGAACCTGTCAGGCAGGCGTTTCAAAAGGGGGGCCTCTCCTGGGATTCGTGTGCAGAGCCGAAGAGTCCCGGCAAGTGGCAGCTCGACCTGGGTGCCGCCAACCGTGAACTGCTGCTGCTCGCCGGACTTCCGGCGGATGCGATTCAAATCTCCGACCAGTGTGTCTGCTGCCACAGCGAACAGTTTTTCTCGTATCGCCGGGACAAGGATGAGTCGGGGAGACAGATGGGTTTTATCATGCTGAAACCGTAAAGCAATTTTGAATGGTGAATTTTGAATGCGGAATTAAATTCAAAATCCATAATTCGAAATTCAACATTGGGGGTGTATTGTGCTCGCAAAAGTCTTCAGCAGTGCCCTGATCGGTATCGATGCCATTCTGGTGGATGTCGAGGTCGATCTTGCCCCCGGTCTGCCCGCCTTTGCCACGGTCGGCCTTCCGGACGGCGCGGTCAAGGAGAGCAAGGATCGCGTCAAGGCAGCTCTGAAGAACTCCGGCTATGATTTTCCGGCCCGGAGGATCACCGCCAACCTGGCTCCGGCCGATATCAAGAAGGAGGGTGCCGCCTACGACCTGCCGATATCGATCGGCATCCTGGCCGCCACCGGAGTCATCAAGGGGGCGCGGCTTCACGAGTATATCCTGCTGGGGGAACTGTCGCTCGACGGCGGACTCAAGTCGATCCGGGGTGCACTGTCGATGGCGGTTGCCGCCAAACGTGCCGGTCTGACCGGCCTGATCCTGCCGGCCGAGAACGCATCCGAAGCGGCTGTCGTCGAGGGGATCGATGTCATCGGCGCCACGTCCCTTTCCCAGGTGGTCGAGTTTCTGAGCGGCCGCGAAGCCATCGAGCCGTGCCGGGTTGACCTGCAGGCACTTTTTACCAGCGGCTGCGACTATGGCGAGGATTTCAGCGAGGTAAAGGGACAGGAGCACGCCAAGCGCGCCCTGGAAGTGGCTGCCAGCGGCGGTCATAATATCCTGATGATCGGCCCACCCGGCAGCAAGTTCAAAGCATGCAAGAGAATGATTCTGGAACATCACCCAGATATAGCGGTTTATGGTGTTTTCTGGGCACGAACGGTCCGTCTATAACATTGATGCTGATAAAGGAAAAAACTTTGTATTTCCCAGCCATGTCTGTGCAATGGTTAATCAGCCCATAAGATGTCAGTCGGTTTTTTGCTATATTTCAACTATAAATTCACATATAATCCTAAGAATTGTAGTTGGATATAACTAGCTGGATTTACATGCATAGAGGGGTAATATTGGAATTCACCACTAGGAATTCAAGAAAAACGTACTCGAAGTCCTCAGGCAACCGATCGAGGATGGCAGGGTCACCATTTCCCGCTCGCTCCTCTCCCTGACCTATCCGGCCCGTGTCATGCTGGTTGCGGCGATGAATCCCTGCCCCTGCGGCTATCTTTCCGACCCGACCCACCCCTGCACCTGCACCCCCGTTGCCATCCACCGCTACCGTTCGCGCATCTCCGGCCCGCTGCTCGACCGCATCGACATCCATATCGAAGTACCGGCGGTAAAATACCGCGATCTTGCCGACCGGAGCGAGGCCGAGAGCTCGGCTGCAATCGCCGGGAGGGTTGAGCGTTCGCGGGAACTCCAGTTGGTGCGCTACCGCGGGACTAAAATCCATTGCAACGCCCAGATGACACCCCGTTTCATCAAGAAATACTGCGAACTGGACGCCGGCGGCAACAGGATGCTGGAGCTGGTCACCGACCGTCTCGGTTTCTCGGCCCGCACCTATACCCGTATCCTCAAGGTGGCCCGCACGATTGCCGACCTTGACGGGAGCGATGCAATACATGAACAGCATATCGCCGAGGCGATCCAGTACCGGAGTCTGGACCGGAAAACGCAGTGACCGTTAAGGATGGGGGATGACCTTGAATTTCAATCGTCAACCGTCACGGGGAACCGCATCACTCCCAGAATATCCCTGTCGGATCCGCATTGACCTCACGTATCAGCTTTTCAAGCGTATCCTTGTTTCTCCCGGTCGGATACGGCTGCCGCCTGTTTTTCCGGTCATACCAGTACAATGTCCAGTTACGTGATTCAGGGCTGTACTCAAACTGGGCAATTTTGATTTCATTCCAGACGGCCGGGTCTATGAAAAGCGGGCGGGACTCGGTCAGGGTGACTTTGTCGCCCCTGCTGTCATAGTGCATCGTTACCTGCTCCGGAACAGTCCTCTGTTCGCAAAGCTGCCCCAACAGACGGTCTACCCTCTCCCGCTCACTTTCAGGCAATGCCATTCTTCCTTCTTCCTTTTAGCCGAAAAAACAGTGTAACTGCCGCGTGCAGGTGCCGATACTATATCAATTCCCCTCACTATTAAAGCGAAACAAAAATATCCGCATCATTTCGGCGGGGCCCTTTCCGGTCTGCGGAGATATAATCTGGAAATCGGAAGGTATTAAAGGTATATTGGCGATCAGGTTCGATGCCGCCAATGATCCCGGCGCCCAGGCATTGAACCAGGCCGGAATCGGCCCTTAGCCTGGAAAGGAATGAGTGGATGAGCAAAATACTTGTTACCGGCGCCGCCGGATTTATTGGTTTTCACCTTGTTCAGCGTCTGCTGCGGCAGGGTCATCAGGTCACCGGATTTGACAACCTGAATGACTACTACGAGGTTTCTCTGAAAGAGGACCGCCTCACTCTCCTTGAAGGCCTGGACGGCTTTACATTTGTTCGGGGCGCTCTGGAGGATCGATCGCGTGTTGAAGGCCTGTTTCAGGAAGGTCAGTTCGACTCCGTTGTTAATCTCGCCGCGCAGGCGGGAGTCCGCTATTCCCTCCAGAACCCCCGCGCCTATATCGACAGCAATATGAGCGGATTCCTGAATATCCTGGAGGGGTGCCGCCAGACGAACGTCAAACATCTGGTATATGCGTCGTCAAGTTCCGTGTATGGAGCCAACGCCACGGTGCCGTTTTCAGAACATCATCCCGTTGACCATCCGGTGTCGCTTTACGCGGCTTCCAAGCGTTCGAATGAACTGATGGCGCATACCTACGCGCACCTGTTTGCCCTGCCTGTTACCGGGCTGAGGTTTTTCACGGTCTACGGACCCTGGGGGCGCCCTGACATGGCCTACTTCGCGTTTACGAAGGCGATTCTGGAAGGTCGCTCGATCGATGTGTACAACCATGGCCGGATGCAGCGCGACTTCACCTATGTCGATGATATTATCGAGGGGGTTGTCCGGGTGATGGATCACATCCCGCGACCCGATCCCTCCTGGAACGCGGCGGCGCCCGACCCGGCAACAAGTTCCGCGCCATACCGCATATATAATATCGGCAACCATCGGCCGGTTGAGCTTGGCCGTTTTATTGAAGTGCTGGAAGAGTGCCTTGGCGAAAAAGCAGAGAAGAATCTTCTCCCGATACAGCCGGGAGAGGTGCTCGTAACGTATGCCGATGTAGCAGATCTGGAGGATGCGGTCGGATTCAGGCCTGACACGAGCATCGAAAGCGGCATCGCCAGTTTTGTTCAGTGGTACCGTGAATATTATCGATAATCCTGAGCTAGGAGCAGTCGTACCTGGCGACGTTGCGTTGGCCGCATACCGCATATAAGGTATCTCGTGTTGTGGATGGGGTATCGATGGCAGGAAAATTTAAAGGAGGCTTCCTGTATAACCATTTAAAAAACATGCAGTTATAATCTGCGTGTTCTTTGGCACGTCATCTGCAATCACCAAAACAAACACATTCCCTTTGGAGGTAGTACAAATGAAAAAAGTTCTGTCCACAATCGTAGCCGCCCTCGTAGCTGTTTCCTTCTCTGCAGTTGCTTTCGCTAATCCTCCTGCTGCTCCTGCCGCTCCTGCTGCTGCTCCTGCCGCAGCTGCTGCTCCTGCCGCTGAAGTAAAGAAAGAAGCAAAGCCTGCCAAGAAAAAAGTTGCCAAGAAAAAAGCAGCAAAAAAAGCTGAAGTGAAAAAAGACGAAGCTGCAACTCCTGCAACTCCTGCTGCTCCTGCTGCTCCTGCTGCAAAGTAATTCACTTTTAGTGAACACTGAAAAAAAGCCGCATCGAAAGATGCGGCTTTTTTTGTGCGTGGTGCAGTAGTATAGTATGGTTCAAGGCAGAACCTATCAAAAGAGGTCTCAAAAATGGCTGATCAGATCGTTCGGGCATTATGCCTGTCAGGCGGTATCAGGATTCTCGCATGCAATGCGAGTGCATTGGCGCGAGAAATATGTGCACTTCAACAGACATCAGCAACGGCAAGTATCGCACTTTCACGGGGGCTGGCGGGGGGAGCCTTGATGGGTGCCCTTCTCAAGGATGGCCAGCGGACCGCCCTCAAGTTTGAGGGGAATGGCCCGCTTCGCAAGATGATCATTGAAGCGGGCAGTGATGGGGCGGTGCGCGGATCTGTCGGAAATCCGGACGCCGATCTCGAAGCGGGGAATGGAAAATGGAATGTTGCGGGACTGATCGGAAGGGCAGGTTTCCTGACCGTCTCCAAGGATCTCGGTGTGGGGGGGCAGCCGTATCAGGGGGTCGTTCAGCTGGTCAGCAGTGAGGTAGGGGAGGATCTGGCCTATTATCTGACCGACTCCGAGCAGACTCCCTCTGCTGTCGGACTGGGTGCAATCCTGTCTGAAGAGGGCCGGATCGCGGTCTGTGGCGGTTTTCTGGTCCAGGCGTTGCCAAAGGCAGACGACGGTGAAATAGAAGCAATCATGGCGCGAATAGCAGAATTGCCCGCATTGTCAGGACTGCTTGAAGATGGAGGCGCTGAAGGGGTCATAGGAAAGCTTTTCGGCGACATCCCCTATACTATTCTGGAATCTCATGAGATCTTCTTCCGCTGCGGATGTGGAGTGGCAAAGGTTGAGCGGGCTCTTCTTACTCTGGGGATCGATGCGTTGCGTGATATGCGGGCACAGGAAAACGGCGCCGATGTGTCCTGCGAATTCTGTCGCAAAGCATATCACCTGGGCGTTACTGAACTCGATGGCTTGATCATTCAGGCTTCAGAACAGTCCGGTTGCTAGAATGCCGACGGTATTACTGACAATTGCCTACGACGGTACGAACTATTCGGGGTGGCAGGTTCAGCCAAACGGTCTGGCGGTGCAGCAGGTTGTCGAGGCGGCGCTTGAAAAATTGCTGAAGGAGCGTGTGCAGGTGCGCTCTTCCGGGCGAACCGATGCCGGTGTGCATGCCCGTGCCATGGCGGCCTCCTTCAGTACGAGCCGGGACCTCCCGTTGCGGGCTTTTGTTGAAGGTGCAAATCGGTTTCTTCCTGCTGATATCGCCATCCAGAGCGCCTGCATCGTACCGGAGGGATTCAAGCCGATTACGATGGCACATGCCAAGCAGTATCGTTACACCATCATCAATTCAACCGTTCGTACTCCGCTTGATCGCTTGTACAGCTGGCAGGTCCGGGAGCCGCTCGATCTTGATGCGATGGAGGAAGCTGCCGGTCGTTTCGTCGGCATTCATGATTTTGCCGCGTTCCGCGCCTCTAATTGTGTCGCCAGGACGACGGTCAGGCGGATAGATTCGGTCGTGATCACCAGGGATGGAGCCCGGATTACCATTGACGTTACCGGTGGGGGATTTCTGAAAAACATGGTGCGCGTGATGGTCGGCACGCTCGTTGACATCGGAAAGGGGCGTTTTGCGCCTTCGGACATTGACAGGCTGCTGCGGGGGGGGGATAGAAAAGAGGCCGGGAGCACGGCACCGGCCTGCGGATTATGCCTGATAAAGGTGGTTTACCCCGATGAATTCACTTCTCTGCCAGAAGACGCTTGATGGACTGTTCCACGGAACGTGCCATTTCACTGGTAAAGCCACGATATACCTCGACAACCGTTCCTTTTTTATCGATCAGGTACATGACCGGTACCGACC
>JBAQPK010000113.1:0-5079 GCA_049305715.1 Desulfuromonadaceae bacterium
GATGACAGCAGACCTCAATAAGCGGCTTGACTTGTTGATACAAATACGCTTTTTGCATCACCGCGGCGTATAAATGTTCAGCCGTAACGTCTCCAGAATTTCCTCGCCAAAACACACCGAAAATAAAAAAAAAGGATAACTGTACCTATGCCGAATGAGCCGGCTTTTCCGATCAGGGTGTTCTACGACGGCTCTTGTTCCGTCTGTGCCGCCGAGATTGAACACTATCTGAGCCGGAACCATGGCGGCAGACTGCTGGGTGTGGACATAAGCGCCCCGGACTTTGATCCGGAGCCGTTCCGGATACCGTTGGCCGCATTTATGTACGAGCTGCATGTGATAGACGGAAATGGCCGGATATATCGTGGCGTTGAGGCGTTCCGGGCCATCTGGGGGGCGTTTCCTGATTCAACTCTCTACGGCTTGTTGGGTGCCATCATAACCATGCCGCTGGTCAACCCCCTTGCCCGCCTGCTCTACAAGTGTTTTGCGCGTCTCCGCCCATACCTGCCGAAGAGGCACAGCTGCGGCGGCGGAACCTGCCGGATCGACAGGAAGTGACTTGAAGGCAATGTCTTTGAGTTGTGAGGATTATGGGTTGACTTTCATATCTTGGAGAGTTTATGCGGCTCTGCTGATTCCGAACCTTGATGGCGCGGGCCGCCTCAGTGAATGAAGCTCATATAGATTTTATCCTCCCTCGCCGGCGGTGCAACCGTCCCTTTTCCGTAGATCCTCCATCAAGCGGACAACCGCCAACTCCTTTGCCTTGGCTTCCACATCCACCGTCATCTCCCTTCCCAGCCAGCATCCGGGAAGGTCGTCAGGGTCGATGTAATCGGCATGCGGCTTGGGTGCGCTTGCCCCCCAGCCCTCCCTGGGAGAGGATATGTGGCAGTATTGCTCCCTGCCGGCCGTTTTCCAGGTTACGCCCGCCCGCTCTGTCGCCTCTTCAACCGTCAGATTGTCGGCGTTGCAGCGGTGGTGATGGACATCGTAAACCAGGGGGATTGCGAGGCGTTCACAGAGCGGCAGAAGATCTCCGGGCGTATAGCTGGCATCGTCATTTTCGAGCGTCAGCCGACTGCGGACCGTATCGGGCAGGTCGCCATACACCTTTCCAAAGCGCTGCAGGGCGCTTTGCTTGTCGCCATAGACGCCGCCGGCGTGAATATTGATGACATCGGCCCCGACCGCTTCGGCCAGCCGCGCCTGGTATTCCAGTTCCTGAATCGAATTGGCAACGACCGCAGGGTGCGGAGATGACAGCACCACGAACTGGTCGGGGTGAAAACTGAGCCGGATCCGCTGCTCCGCCGCAAAGGTTCTGCAGGTTTCCAGGACGTTGCCTGTCAGGTCCCCGTCCGGCAGATCGTTAAGGGAGTATCCCGCCTCCGGATGGGTCATGCGCGGGAAAAGGGGGGACATGATCCGGAATGCTCCGATGCCGAGTCGTTGCACCGTTTCGAGGGCCAGTTGCAGGCTGCGGGCATTGTGCAGGCAGATTTCCGACAGCCTGAGCAGTTGGCGATCACGGGGAAGGGACGACAGGGTTTTGACGGTTGTCGTCCGGAATGAAACCGCTTCATCTTTAAACAGGCAGCAGAGGCCAAAACGGAGCACGGTGAACCTCATCTCTTTTAACGTCGGATTGTTGCCCTGCCGGTACATCCTGAAAGCCGGGATTATTGTCTTTCTGCGTCAAGCGAGCGACGGACGGCTTCATCATACGACGTCAACTGCAGCGGAATAAGGGTGCGGATGGCATGTTCCCGGCAGATCACCTCGTTTTTGAGCCCTTCGATCAGCGGCATCGAAACCGAGGGGGGCACCGGTGTGATAAACCCGACCCAGTAGGATGACAGGCGGGGAGTCAGTACCGGCACCGGCAGAATGCAGAGCGAACGTCCCCTGATTCGTCCGAACCGCTCCATCATCTCCTTATAGGTCAGTATGTCCGGGCCGCCGATATCGAATGTCCGGCCGGTCGTGCGCTCATCCTTCAGACAGCCGACCAGATAGCTGATCACGTCTTCAACTGCAATCGGCTGGCAGCGTGTCGTAACCCAACGCGGGGCGATCATGAGCGGCAATCGCTCGACCAGTGCCTTGACCATCTCGAACGAGGCTCCACCTGCGCCGACGATGATCGCTGCCCGCAGAAATGTTGTGGCAAAGGTTCCTGATCGAAGAATATCCGCAACTTCCAGCCGGCTTTTCAAATGTTCAGAAAGGTCATCGCCGGTTTCCCCCAGTCCGCCCAGGTAGATTACCCGCCGGACGCCCGCCTTATCGGCGGCACGGACAAAATTTCCGGCGGCTTCACGGTCGCGACGTTCAAAACCGGCCCGGCCTCCCGCCATGGCGTGCACCAGATAATAGGCCGTATCGACGCCATCCAGTGCTTTTGGCAGCGTTGCCGGTTCCAGCAGGTCCCCCCGTACGGTTTCGATGTCGCTGTCAGAGGGCGGGGCTGATTTCCTTGCCATGCAGCGCACCTGAACCTCTTCGGCAAGTAGCGCTTTTGTCAGCAGGCGTCCTATAAAGCCGCCCGCTCCGGTCACCAGGACTCTTTTGGGGTTCATTATGTTTCCTCCGCTGTACGGTATCGGCTGCAAATCCCTTGCATACGGCTGCGGTGTTTGCACATAATCGGGCTGTTCATAGGTTCGCTTAAATCTTTCCAAATACTGTTCAATGTGTATATACAGAAAGCATAGTGCCAGAGTTGTCATTATAGCTCAGTCCGGTGCTATTAATCATGGTATTTTACCGGGGAGACGTCATGACGTTATATTCAAGAAGGGGGTACCATGCCGGAAAACCTGTTGATTCCATCGGTTGACCTGAGAGTTGGCTCGTTGGAGGAGTACAATCGCCGACAGAAGGAAAAGGCGGCGCAGCAGCACGCAAAGCAGAAGCTACGTCCCTGCATTACGATCTCACACGAGTTCGGGTGCGAAGGAGCTCCAACTGCAGAGCGGTTGCGTGAGATTATGATGCAGAGAACAGGTGACGAATGGGTGCTGATAGACAAGAGTGTTCTGGAGGAGGTCGCGCGGCGCCATAATATCCCGGAGGAGATTATGCAGAGTCTGGGTGAAAACAGTCATATCCTTACCGATGTTCTGGCCACATTCTCGCCCCGCTGGAAGAGCGACCAGGATTGTTTCAGGCTTCTTTCCCGCCATGTCGTCGCGTTGGCGGAACAGGGGAACGCCATCGTCGCCGATCTGGGGGGTGCCATTATTGCGCGGCATATAGAGCATTCCTGCCACTTCAGGATATACGGTTCCGATTCTTTCAAAACAGCCGCGCTTGCCCGCCGGTTAGGAATCGAGACGGAGGCTGCGGAAAAACATATGGAGCGGGAGCAGGAGTCGTGCGATCATTTCAGCAAGGTTTTTCTCGATCATGATGAACATGAACCGGCGCTCTACGATATGTTGTTCAATAACGATCGTATTACGCCGGGCGCGATCGCCCATGTGATCGCCGATTTTGTTTGTTCCGGATATGGAGGACAACGGATATGACGCAACCAATCAGCATCGGTGTCAGCGCCTGCCTGCTGGGGGAGCACGTCCGCTACGACGGCGGTCATAAGCACGCCCGCCACATCACCGATACTCTGGGCGCATATTTCGCTTTCGTGCCGGTCTGCCCCGAGGTCGGGTGCGGGCTGCCGATTCCTCGCGAGGCGATGCGGCTTGAGGGTGATCCGGCCTCTCCGCGTCTGATGACCCTCCAGACGCATATCGACAAGACTGAACAGATGCTGGCGTATTGTGCAAAAAAAGTCAGGGAGCTGGAAATAAAGGGGCTGTGCGGATTTATCTTCAAGGAGCGGTCGCCCAGTTGCGGGCTTACAACGGTTCCGCTCCATGGTAGCGGCACTTCCGGACTCTTTGCCGTCGGATTGTTCGCACATGAGGTTGCCTGCCGTTTCCCGTTGATGCCGCTGGAGGAAGCTGAGCGTCTGGATGATCCGCGTAGCCGGGAAAACTTTATCGAGGGCGTCTTTAACTATCGCGCCACGATGGATGTCAAAAAAAAGGAATCATGCAGTACCATTCTCCGCTGAAGCGGAACAATACACCGAAATCTCCTTGACAAAATTCGGGTCGATTATTACCTTGGGATTGTTAGCACTCGCATGTGACGAGTGCTGATTTTTTTGGGGTCATGACATGGATATTGAACTTTCTCCCCGCAGCAGACAGATACTCGAAGCGATCATCGAGGATTATATTGCTACCGCCGAACCGGTTGGCAGCAGCGCCGTCGCGCGTCGTCATGCCCTGACGCTTTCATCGGCGACCGTGCGCAATGTCATGGCCAATCTGGAAGAAATGGGGCTCCTGTCGTCGCCTCATACTTCGGCCGGCAGGATTCCGACTGAAAAGGCGTACCGTTTTTATGTCGACTCCCTGGTCGCCCTGCGTCAGGTCAGCCGTGATGAAAAACGTCAGATTATCAGTCACTGCCGACAAGCGGGAATCGGTCTGTCCGGCCTGCTGAAGGAGACGAGCCGGACGCTGTCACAGCTCTCCAACTATATGGGGATTGTCGTTGCCCCCAGCTTTACCGCGGACGTATTCCGCCATATCGAATTTATCCGCATCGGCCAGCGTAAAATTCTGGCGATCCTGGTATCCAGCAATGGGGCGCTTCAAAACCGTCTGATTGAGACGGAGGAAGACTACGGCTCTGAAGAACTCGTCAGGATGGGCAATTATCTGAATGACAGAATGCAGGGTCTTACGATCACCCGGGTTCGCGAGCAGATTCTGGAGGAGATGGCCTCTGAAAAGGCGCAGTATGACCGGCTCCTGTCCCGTGCTTTAAAGATCAGCGAACAGGCGGTACGGGCGGAAGGGGATGAAATTTTTGTCGAGGGACAGGCACGCATCCTTGACCAGCCGGAATTCAGCGATGCCGGCCGGATGAAGGAAATCTACCAGGCCTTCGAACAGAAGGGACTGCTTGTCCAGCTCCTGTCGCGCTGCATGACGGCGGATGGCGTGCAGATCTATATCGGATCGGAAACATCGCTCAGTCAGTCGGCCGGGGTCAGCC
>JBAQPK010000114.1:0-9337 GCA_049305715.1 Desulfuromonadaceae bacterium
GCGCGGATCAGGTTATTGAGCACCTCATCGGAACCATTGGCCATGATAATCCAGGAGGGGTCAAACCCGTACAGTTTACCGGCTACTTCACGCAGCTTCTGGCTGGATGCGGAGGGGTAGGTATGCAGACTGGTGCCATCCGGACCAAGCTCAGCCAGAATGGCTTCTACGACCTTTGGCGAAGGCGGATAGGAGTTCTCATTTGTATTGAGCTTGATCCATGAAGCGATGTCATCCGGCTGAAAGCCGGGGACGTAGCCTTTCATGGCGGCGATGTTGGGGCGAAGATAACTCACTCTATTTCTCCAATCGAATGGACACCGACCGTCCATGCGCTTCCAGCCCTTCCAGATCGGCGATTCTGACAATGTCGGCACCCAATCGCTGCAGTCCACCTTGTGAAAAATATACGATTGAAGATTTCTTGACAAAATCATCAACCGAAAGCGGGGAGAAGAAACGGGATGTACCGCCGGTCGGAAGGGTGTGGTTCGGCCCGGCCAGATAATCGCCGGCCGCCTCGGGAGTCCAGTGTCCCATGAAGATCGCGCCGGCGTTGGTTATTTGCGACAAAATGGCAAACGGATCGGCGACCGCCAGTTCCAGATGCTCCGGTGCGATGCGGTTGGAGAAGGCGATCACCTTCTCCAGCGAATCGGCGACAATGATCGCCCCGTATTTATCCCAGGAAGCGCGGGCGATCGTTTCGCGGGAAAGCTTTGTTAGCTGCAGATCAACTTCAGCGGCGACTTTTTCCGCAAAGGCACGATTCGTCGTTATCAGGATCGATGACGCCAGCTCATCATGCTCCGCCTGGGAAAGGAGGTCGGCGGCGATGTGGGCCGGGTTGCCGCTGCCGTCATTGATAACCAGAATCTCGCTCGGCCCGGCGATCATGTCGATGCCGACCTGTCCGAACACCAGTTTCTTGGCGGTAGCCACGTAGATGTTGCCCGGCCCGGTGATCTTGTCAACCCGCGGGATTGTTGCCGTGCCGTATGCCAGGGCAGCAACCGCCTGCGCTCCGCCGATCCGGAAGATGCGGTGGACACCGGAGAGGCTGGCCGCGACGAGTACATGCGGGCTGATCTCTCCACCGGGGGAGGGGGCCACCATGATGATTTCATGTACCCCGGCAACCTTGGCCGGAACTGCATTCATAATGACGCTGGAGGGATAGCTGGCCTTACCTCCGGGGACGTAGATGCCGACCCGCGACAGAGGTGTAACCTTCTGCCCCAGCATGATATCCGGTTCCTCTGTGGAGATCCAGGTCTGCTGCTTCTGCTTCTCGTGGAAGCTCGCAATCCGCGTGACAGCCAGGCGAAGTGCGGCAACCTCATCATCAGTAACCCGTGCAAAAGCCGCTTCGATCTCTGCCGCGCTGACCTCCAGCTCGGCCATTGATGCGGCTTCGAGCCTGTCAAAGCGGCGGGTCAGTTCCAGTACCGCTTCATCACCGCGCTGCCGGACATCGGCGATGATATCAAGCACGGTCTGTTCAACTTCGCGCCCGGCCTCTTCTCCGCGCGAAAGGATGGCGTCAAATTTTTGAGTGAAACCGGAATCATTGATGTCGATAAAAAGCATGGTGTACCCTGTTCAGTGCGACTGGAGCACCCGCTCCAACCCCTTGATGATGTGTGAAATGCGATCGTTCTTTGTTTTCAGGCTGGCCCGGTTGACGATCAGGCGGGTGGTAATTTCGGCGATCGTTTCAACCTCGACCAGTCCGTTTTGACGCATCGTCTCGCCGGTTGAAACCAGATCAACGATCCGGTCGGAGAGGCCGACCAGCGGGGCCAGTTCGATCGAGCCGTAGAGCTTGATGATCTCAACCTGCACCCCCTTGGCGGCAAAATAATTTTCGGTCACGTGTGGGTATTTGGTTGCGACCCGTATATGCGACCAGCAGGAGGGGTCGTCAGCCATTGCCCGATCGGCCGGTTCGGCGACCATCATGCGGCAGTAGCCGAATTTCAGGTCGAGCGGCTCATAGACATCCTTGCACTGCTCCATCAGCGTATCCTTGCCGACGATACCGAGATCCGCGCTGCCGTATTCCACATAGGTCGGGACGTCGGTCGCCCGCACAATCATATAACGTATCCGCTGCTCCTGATTTTCGAAGATCAGCTTGCGGGAATCGGAGAGCAGTTCGCGGCAATCGATACCGATCCGGTCGAACAGCTCGACCGATTCTTCCAGGATCCGTCCCTTCGGGATGGCAATGGTAATCCAGTCATTCATTCCTTTACTCTCACGATATCCGCACCCAGAGCAGCAAATTTTTTCTCGATCGACTCGTAGCCGCGGTCCAGGTGGTAGATGCGGGTGACTTCGGTGGTGCCTTCCGCCGCCAGTCCGGCAAGGATCAGTGAGGCTGAAGCTCGCAGGTCGGTGGCCATGACCGGAGCGCCGGACAGTTTTTTGATCCCCTTGACCGTTGCAGTATTTCCCTCAATCGTGATGTCGGCGCCGAAACGCTGCAGCTCGGATACATGCATGAACCGGTTTTCAAAGATGTTTTCCGAGATGACGCTCGCTCCCTCCGCCACGCACATCATCGCCATGAACTGGGCCTGCATGTCGGTCGGAAAGCCAGGGTAGGGGCGGGTCTTGATGTTGACGCTCTTGACCCGTTTCGGCCCTTTGACCCGGACAACTCCGTCACGGCTGGTGATCTCAACTCCCGCATCCTGCATTTTGAACGCCAGGGCATCGAGATGTTCCAGCTTCATTTTGTGGATGCTGACGTCCCCACCGGTCATCGCCGCCGCGATCATGAATGTGCCGGCTTCGATTCGGTCCGGCATGACCTCGTAATCGGCTGCGGCAAGCTCGGTCACCCCCTGAATCCGGATTGTGTCGGTGCCGGCTCCCTCAATTCTGGCGCCCATGCGGTTGAGATACCGGGCCAGATCTACAATTTCAGGCTCGCGGGCGGCGTTCTCCAGCAGTGTTTCTCCCTTTGCGGTTGCAGCGGCCATCATCAGATGCTCGGTGCCGCCGACCGTCGAGATGTCGAAGTTGATGCGGGCGCCTCTGAGCTGTCGGCATTTTGCCTCGACATAGCCATGTTCCAACGTTATTTCGGCGCCAAGCGCCTGCAGCCCCTTCAGGTGCAGATCGATCGGGCGTGCACCGATGGCGCAGCCGCCGGGCAGCGAAACCCGCGCCTTGCCGAAGCGGGCCAGAAGCGGCCCCAGTACCAGAACCGAGGCCCGCATGGTTTTGACCAGATCGTAGGTCGCTTCATGGCTGTTGATAGCGGTCGTATCAATTCTGACGATGTTGCCGTTTCCCTCGACCCGGGCACCGAGTGAGTCCAATACCTTGATCGTTGTGTTTATGTCACGCAGAAACGGCACGTTGCTGATCTCGTTGACCCCCGGCGCCAGAATTGTCGCGACAAAAATGGGGAGTGAAGCGTTCTTGGAGCCGCTGACCGTCACGTTTCCCTTAAGCTTTTTCCCGCCTTTGATGATGAGCTTGTCCAAAAAAGATACCCCTTTTATCTATCCTTTGCCCCGCTGGACGGGGGAAGTGCATTTGCGAAACAGATTCATATTACTTGATGGTCAGGTTCTTGTCCAAACAAAAGTTAGCAAAATACTTTTGAAAAACGATGGAAAATCTTCGGTGAGTCGGGTCGAATATTTCTCCAGGTATGGAATTTGATCCGGTTATTTTTGTCAAATGTGGTATTGTCTCGTTGGCAGACAGCTGCTAGCATGATAGCGATACAGGATATGGTCATGTCACCTTTTGTACCGGTAAACAAACTAAACAGCGCATTTTTAATTACCCTGCTGCTTCTCTCGGCAGCAACCTTCTGGTTCATGAGGCGTCGTCTGAAAAGATTGACGGATCAGGACCGCCGCGAGCAGATAGACTTGCAGCTGCATCGCCAGAACCAATACCTGCAGGCACTCCACGAAACCACGCTGGGCCTGATCAGCCGGCACGATGTTGCCGGCCTGCTGCAGGCCATCGTCACGCGTGCCGGAAATCTGGTCGGTACGGAACATTGCTTCGTATACCTGAAAAATGCGGCTGGCACCGAAATGGAGATGCAGTTCCAAAGCGGTATCTACAACAGCCTGGTACATCACCGGATTGTACCGGGTCAAGGTGTCGCCGGCCGGGTCTGGAGCAGCGGAGAGCCGTTACACGTTGATGATTACAGTCTTTGGGAGGGGCGTCTTCCGGATGCGGATCGTGACACACTGCGTGCCATGGCCGGTGTGCCGCTTAAAGTCGGCGATGAAGTCGTCGGGGTGTTTGGGCTGGCATTCACAGAACAGGGGGTTTTCTTCAACAACCAACAGATGGAGGTTCTTGGCCAGTTTGGAGAGTTGGCATCTCTGGCGCTTGAGAACGCCCGTCTCAACGAGGAATCGCTGCGGGAGTTAACGGAGCGTAAACGCGCCGAAGAACGCCTGCGCAAACTTTCGGTTGCTGTTGAACAGAGCCCTGTTTCAATAGTGATTACCGATATCTCCGGCATCATCGAATATGCCAACCCGTATTTTACCAAAATGACCGGCTACACCTTTGATGAAGCGGTCGGCCGGAATCTGAATATTCTTAAAACAGGACAAACCGGCGGAGAGGAATACCGGCAGGTGTGGGAAACCATTCTTGCCGGTGGTGTCTGGCACGGCGAATTTCACAACCGCAAGAAGAATGGTGATTTGTTCTGGGAGCAGGCGCTGATTGCGCCAATCAGGGACAACAGCAATGCCATTACACATTTCATTGCCATCAAAGAGGATATTACCGAACGTAAAGAGTTGGAGGGGCAGCTACGGCATGCTCAGAAAATGGACGCAATCGGAAAGCTGGCGGGGGGGATTGCCCATGACTTCAATAATATTCTCACGGCCATTGTCGGTTATGCCAGTATCATGCAGCTTAAATTGCCCGACGACAGTTCCCTGAAAAAGAATGCCGAGCAGATTGCTGCCACGGCGGAGCGTGGCGCAATCCTTACCCAGAGGCTGCTGGCCTTCAGCCACAAACAGGCATCGAACCCGGTAGCTGTTGACCTGAATGAAATAATCAACCGTGTCCATCAGCTGCTGCGCCGGCTGATCAGTGAGGATATTCATCTTGAGATAAACCTTGAGCCGCAGGGGCTGCCGGTAATGGGTGACAGCGGCCAGATCGAGCAGATTCTGATGAATCTGTCAACCAATGCCCGTGACGCCCTGCCGCACGGGGGCTCGATTGTCATCACAACCGAAGCGGTCACAATTGGCTCTGATTTCGTACTTTCCAGAGGATTCGGCACGCCGGGCAGATACGCTCTTCTGACATTTACCGACGATGGTGAGGGTATGGATGCCGAGATTGTCAGGCATATCTTCGAACCGTTCTATATCACCAAAGAGCTGGGCAAAGGGACCGGTCTGGGCCTTTCAATCGTCTACGGGATCATTAAGAAACATAAGGGATATATCCTCTGTGACAGCGCAGTCGGCCGCGGCACGACTTTCCGGATTTATCTGCCTCTGCTGGATTCGGCCCCTGCTCTCCCTGGGGGAACCGTGCAGGAGAAGATTGAGGGAATTCAGGGGGGGGACACCATCTTGCTGGCTGAAGATGACGAAACGACCCGTGTGCTTGTCAGGGATATGTTGGAAGAGTATGGCTATTTCGTTATTGAGGCGGTTAACGGCGAGGAGGCTCTTGACAAGTTCCGCGAACCGGCGGGAAGGATCAGTCTGGTGATCCTCGATGTCATTATGCCGAAAATGAATGGCCGTGAGGTGTATGATGCGATGCGGAGCATCGACCGGAACATCAGGGTGCTTTTTTGCAGCGGGTATGGGAGGGATGTGCTAGCCAGCCAGGGGGGGGAGGTGATAAACTACCTGCCCAAGCCGTTCACTCCAAAAGAGCTGCTGCTGAAAATTAGAGGGGTTCTAGACAATGATCAATAACAGTGGTGGCAGAATATTTGTGGTTGATGATGACCGTTTCGTCCTGGAGACTATCACGGCGCTGCTGACCGAATTCGGATTTTCGGTGCGCTCCTTTTCGAATGGACACGAAGCGGTCAGGCAGTTTGTCATGGAGCCGGTTGATCTGGTGCTGACCGATATAAATATGCCGATCATGGATGGTCTTGAACTGCTGGAGAAAATCCGCTTTCTTGACAGGGAAACACCGGTCGTGCTGATGACGGCGTATGCCGATCTGGATGTGGCGGTCAAGGCAATTCAGAAGGGCGCATTTGATTTCATCATCAAGCCATACCGGCCGACTGCACTTGTCCATGCAGTTGAGAAAGGGGTCAATTTCAAACGGCTGACCCAGATCGAAAAAAACTACAAAGCGGAACTGGAGCGGACGGTCGAGATCCGAACCGCCGAACTTAATGCGGCGCTGGATGAGATTACCCACATGAGCCGGGAAATCATCGAACGACTGACGTCGGCTGCCGAGCTTCGAGATGAAGACACCGGTTTCCACATATCCCGAATCGGCATGTACGCCAGGCGTATGGCTAGTCATCTGAAGCAGGATGAAAGCTTTATCAGCGATATTTCAGTGGCCAGTGCGATGCACGATGTCGGCAAGATCGGTATCCCCGATTCAATCCTGCTGAAGCCGGCTTCTCTGACGCCGGAAGAATTTACAATCATGAAGCAGCACACGACGATCGGTGAGCGTATCCTGAAAGGGTCTCCGCACAACATGCTCAAGATGAGTGCTGTTATTGCTGCCACGCATCATGAACGCTGGGACGGAACCGGCTATCCGGATGGTCTGAAAGGAGAAGAAACGCCCATGGAGGGAAGGATCGTCATGATTGCTGACCAGTATGATGCCCTGCGCAGCAGCCGGGTTTACAAGCCGGCGTTTGACCACGCCAAAACCTGCAGCATTCTTCTGAATGGCGATGGCCGCACCATACCGGCACATTTTGACCCGAAGGTGTTGGCGGCGTTTGACGAAATCAAGGGTGAATTTGCTGATATTTACGAGAAAAGCCAGAGATAGCGGCGTGTGCCGCCCATGGCGGTTATTACTTTTTCTGACCTTTGACTCCGGCTCTTGTACCCAGGGCCCCTTGTTGTTACCGGTCCAGATCGGCCAGCACAAAATCTACCGACCCCAGAATGGCCAGAAAATCGGCAAGCAGCCAGCCGCGGCTCATGACCGGCAGGGCCTGAATATGGGGAAAGCTTGGGGTCTTGATGCGGAGGCGGTAGGGGATTGAAAGGCCGTCCGATACGGCGAAGTAACCGTTTTCTCCCTTGGGTGCCTCAATTGCGCTGTAGTTCTCCCCCCGTGGAGGCGACATGCCGCGGGTGCTGTTGACGAAGTGATGAATCAGCGATTCGATGTTCCGCAACGCGTCCATCTTCTGCGGGAGTACGTACCGGTAGTCGTCGGTCATGAAACGTCCCTCCGGCATCCCGTCCATTGCCTGCTCCACGATCCGGAGCGATTGCCTGATTTCCAGCATCCGTACCTGATAACGCGCCCAGCAGTCTCCGCCCTCCGCAGTCGGAATCTCAAAATCAAAACGCTCATAGCCGCCGTACGGTATTTTACGCCGCAAGTCCCACTCGAATCCGCATGCCCGGAGGTTGGGGCCGGAGAGCCCCCACTCCTGGGCATCCTGCAGCGAAATGGCGCCGACCCCCTTCAGCCGTGCCCGGAAGATCGGGTTGCCGTTGATCAGCTGTTCGTACTCTTTCAAGCGGGGCGGCATCCATTCGAGCAGAGCGCGTACCGGCTCCTGCCAGCCGTCCGGCAGATCTTCGGCAACTCCGCCGATGCGGAACCAGGCTGGATGCATCCTCCCGCCGGTGATCATCTCGACGATATCAAAAATCTTTTCCCGGTCGGTAAATGTGTAGAAAACCGGCGTCATTGCCCCGACATCCGCCGTGAATGTCCCAAGCCAGACCAGGTGACTGGCGATGCGGAACAGTTCGGCCAGCATGACGCGGGTGTAGATGGCCCGGTCAGGCACGGTGATGCCGCAGAGCCGTTCAACTGAATTGACGTAGGCCAGATTGTTCTGTACACCCGACAGGTAGTCGATGCGATCGGTATAGGGAATGAACTGATTCCACTGCTGGCGCTCGGCGATCTTTTCGGCTCCGCGATGGTGGTAGCCGATGTCGAAGTCGATATCCCGGATCTCCTCGCCGTCCAGCTTGAGGATGCAGCGGATAATACCATGGGTGCCGGGGTGTTGAGGCCCGAGGTTGAGAATCATCTCTCCCTCGTCGATCCGTTCAAAAAAATCGGAGGCGGGGAGAGGGACGTGGCGACGGGCATCCTCAATCGTGTACGCCTTCATCTCGGTGGCGCGGAAGGGGTGGCTCTTTCTGAGTGGGTGCCCCTCCCAGTCGTGCGGCATCAGAATCCTCCGCAGGTTCGGGTGACCGCTGAAGCGGATGCCGAACATATCGTAGACTTCCCTTTCGTACCAGTTGGCGGCAGGAAAAACGGAGGTGACGGAGGGGATTTCGGGAGTGTCGCCGCTCAGCCCGACCTTTACCCGGAGATAGCCGGGAACATCGAAGGAAAGCAGGTGATAATTGAGGGTGAAATCAGAAAAGCCGCTCCGGTCCACGCGGCAGGAATCATCGACGGCGGCGACATCCTCCAGACGCCTGAATGAACAGCCGGAGCGGGTCTTGAGATGCTTCAGCAGTTCCGGAACCCGGGACGCCGGAGTCCGCAGCGTCAGCATGTCGGTTGCAGCCGGGTCAACGGAAACCTGGCCTTCAAATAACCGCACGATCTCCTCCGGCAGCCCGAAATCCGGATAGTCATGATGTGGAGCCGGCGGGCGCCAGACCTCGTCAGAGCGGGGCTGGAACGCCGTGGGGTGGCCGGCGGCCGAACCCCGGATGCTGATTGCCTCCATCCCCGGTCCGCGGGTGTCATTGGACTTTGTTTCGCCCGGAACCAGCACCGGCACCGTAGTCCCCTGCCACCCACCCTGCATGTGCAGCACCGGACGGGCCGGACGTTCGCCGGTTCTGATCTTTTCCTGCAGCAGCATCAGTCCTTGCAGAAAGGCCTCGGGCCTGGGCGGACAGCCCGGCACGTACACATCCACCGGCAGAATCTGATTGATCCCCTGCACGACGCTGTAGACATCGTACATCCCACCCGAATTGGCACAGCTCCCCATCGACATGACCCACCGGGGCTCGGCCATCTGTTCGTAGAGATGCAGAATCGAGGGGGCCATCTTGACAAAAGGAGTGCCGGCGATCACCATCAAATCCGCCTCTCTGGGCGTACCGCGGAGAACCTCCGCCCCGAAGCGCGATATGTCATGACGTGAGGTGAATGAGGT
>JBAQPK010000115.1:0-2466 GCA_049305715.1 Desulfuromonadaceae bacterium
ATATAGCCGCTGGTGCTGACTTGAATTTATTGGGCAGCAAGGTGTACGGAGATCATCGGCAAACTGAAACTGTGCCCGCCATGTATGAGATCAAATTGAATGTCTTAATGAGGCAATACAGAAAAACTTCCGAACCATCCCGGTTATGGTACTAAGTTAGCGAAGATACCCGCCTCACTCGCGAGCGAGGCAAAGCAACCTTATGATCGCAACTAATCGATACCACAAGATTGCTTCGCCGCTATGAAATTTTACCGCCCGCTTTTCCTCAGTGGCTGCAATGAACTGTATCGCCGTTATCTAAAGCAAGCCCAGTTTCTTGGCGCGCGTCACCTTCTCCGGCTCCTGCCACCACTTCTTGATCCCCAGGTCATCCGCTACCGCATTGGCAACATTATAGCCCGGCCCCCAGATCACACAACCGCCGGGATAGACGGAGGCGCCGCCGACATAAAGGTTCTTGATCGGGGTGCGGGTGGATGAACACTCATCGTTGGGACGGTTGTAGCCCATCTGCAAGGGGTGGTACTGACCCTGCTTGATCCCCCCCTTGACCATATCGGCAAGCTTGTTCTCCACATCCGCCGGGGTGGAAATGTAGGTCTCCAGCACCTTGTCCACGACAATATTGGGAGCGTATCTGCTCAGGGTCGCGATAGACTTGTCAATATATTCCTGGCGGAACTTATAGGTCAGCCACTTGTCTTTACCCCCGTTTTTGAGATCGTAGGGGGCCATGGAAGAGAGAATGGCTGTGTGTCTCCCCGGAGGCGCCTGCTTGGGATCGTGCACCGAAGGGAAGCAGCAGTTGAAACGCACGTCGGACAGGAGTTCCCCTTTATAGATGGCGTTAAATTCCTCGATCACATCCCGCTCGTTCTCAAACCCAAGGACATAGACAAAGGCATTGTTCAGCTCTTTATCCTGCGCGGCAGCCGTGAAATTCGGAGCTTCCTCCAAATCCAGATGGACGCCGCAGAGACCGTACTTCTCCCACTGCCAGCTCTTGATCTTACCCGTAAAGTCGCCCTCCAGGTGCTGCTCGCCAACCAGGCCGAGAAAGGTCTGATGAGGATCGATGGTGCTGATCACGACCTTGGCCTTAACCGTCGTGCCGTCATCCAGCTCTACCCCCTGGGCCGCGCCGCCCTCCATGATAATGCGCTTGATCCGCACATTATTGACCGTCACGCCCTTATTCTCATGAATGACCTTGCCCAGGGCCTGCGCCATGACGTGGGAGCCGCCGCGGACCAAACGGTAGTTGCGCGACCTATCGATATAGAGGAGGCACAAAAATCCCAGACCCGACTGATCGTATTCCACGCCCCAATGGCACATGGTATAGAGCATCAAGCCGCGGATATGCTCATTCTCAAAGTTTTCATCCACGATCTCCAGGGCCGTCTTTTCCGAATATTCCATCACCAGCTTGCCCACCTTGGTGGCCTGCATCTTGGTTACCGCATCTATGATGCTGAGCGGCGGGGCGTAGGTGGCCGGCCCGATAAACTCATCCATGCACTCGTGGCTCATCTGGGCCAGCGCCCGGTAGCTGTCCGCATCCTTCTTAGAAAACTGGGCAAAGTTCGCACAGGTCTTCTCCACGTCCGCATAGATGCAGACCGTTCTGCCATCCTTCAGGGGCATGGCAAACTGGAGAGGGGGATGGATATGTTTTACATTGTATTCCGCTTCCACATTGAAGTCCTGGTAAAGCGGCGCATAATCCGCCATCATCATATAGACGGCATGGGTGTTGTGCAGGTAGCCGGGAAGAGCCACTTCCTCCGTCAGCAAGCCCCCGCCCATCTCATAGCGTTTCTCCAACACCACCACCTTAGCGCCGGCCTTCGCCAGATAGGCCCCGGCCTCCAGACCGTTCGCCCCGGCGCCGATGATGAGAACGTCCGCCTCGGGGGGGACAATCCTGGGTTTAATATCATAACCGATTGGCATTTTATTCCTCCTTTCTTATTGAGAAAAATCTCTTCCTTAGTAGCCCCGGACCTTTACACTCGGGGGCAAATCCAACCCCATATCTTCGGCCATCACCTTGTAGCAGTTATAGCCCTGCGAGGCAGAGGCCATGCCGGCAAAGTGCCAGGCGGAACCGGTGCCATACAGTCCCTGGATCGGCGTGGCATGCCGGGCCAATTCAGGAATCGGCCTCCAGCGCCCCGATTGGCTGGGGATATTATCTATAACCGCCCAGTTGCCCGTGGGCGCCATGTTGGTCAACCGGGCGCAGTGGTAAGGACTCTGGGGGGTGTAGTCGATAACATTATCCCAGGTCATATTGGGCGCTACCTTGCTCATCGTATCGATTACGAAATCGGCGTGGCCTTTGTGGAAGGCACGCCACTCTTTCTCCGTCTTCTTGTCGGCTCCCAGGACAAAGTCTTCCGTCAATATCGACCACTTCCCTGCCGGCACACGGGTCAGGTCGCCGCCGGAAGCGGGATG
>JBAQPK010000116.1:0-3694 GCA_049305715.1 Desulfuromonadaceae bacterium
CTTCAGGAGGTTCTGGCCCGGGTCGGAACACATGTATTTGTAGTCGGTGGAGAAGGCTACGCCGGGCATCCGGCCGACTTCCTGCGCTACCCGTTCGACGTCGACGGTCCGGGAGATGTTTTCGCCGCAGTGGCAGATGAATACGCCTATTCGTGACATGTTACAGTAACCCCTTCTCTTTCAATAGCGGCGTCGGGTTGACGATCATCGCGTCTAATCCCAGTTTGTCGGCCCCGAGGCCGACGGACAGCCCAACCAGTTGGGTGAGGTAAAAGACCGGCAGGTTGTAGTCGGTCTTGAAGACCCCTTCGATTTCCTTCTGGCGGATGTCCAGGTTGCCATGGCACAGGGGGCAGCCGACCATGATGCAGTCGGCGCCGGCCGCTTTGGCGGAGTCGAGGATGGCGCCCGTCAGCTGGATGACGACGCCGGGGCGCGAGAGGGTGAAGTTGGCGCCGCAGCATTCGAGGCGATGGGTCCAGGCTACCGTTTCGGCACCGGCGGCTTCGACCACCCGTTCCATGATGGTGGGCGCTTCGGGACAGTCGAGGTTGGGGACGTCGGTGGGACGGGTCAGCAGGCAGCCGTAGTAGCAGGCGACCTTGAGGCCGGAGAGCGGTTTGTTGACGGCGGCCGCCAGGCGTTCCAGTCCCAGGTCCTCGGCCAGGATCTCCAGCAGGTGTTTGACCGTGCCGTCCACTTTGACCGGGGCGGCGATGGCTTTTTCCACCTGGGTGCGTTTGACGGCATTCTCACCCAGGATATGCTGGGTCGTCTTCAAGCGCGAGAAGCAGGCGGCACAGGCTACCGCCAGGTCGCCTTCGACCTTGTCGGCCAGTTCCAGGTTCTTGGCGCAGAGCGAGAGCGACAGCAGTTCGTCGACGTTGTGGGCCGGGGTGGCGCCGCAGCAGAACCAGTCCGGCACTTCGGTCAGCCCGATTTTGAGCGTCTTGAACAGTTCACGGGTGGAGAGGTCGTATTCTCCGGCCGAGGCGTGCAGCGAGCAGCCGGGGTAGTAGGAATAGTTGAGGATTTTTTTCATGTATATAGCCTTGTAGTAAAAAATGTTGAATTTTGAATGTTAGATTTTGAATTACAGGCTTTTCAATCCAAAATCCAAAATTCAAAATTATAAATTCAAAATTGCCTTTCATTGCCTTTACAACGCTTCCCCGTTTTTGCGCATCGCTTCGATGCGAAAAAAGATCTTTTCTATTTCGGACAGGTTCCTGTTTTTGCTGTGGAACATTTTCAGTTTGCCCTTGGCGAGCAGTTTGGGGCCGAGCATCAGGTCTTTCAAAAACTGACCGGATTTGACGTTGAAGACGGCGGCCAGACGCATTTCGTACTGGCGCCCGTAGGTGCGGATGTTCTGCAGAAAGAGTTTGTTGGCCAGCTGGACGTAGCTTTCCTTGGAGGGCCCTTCCGCATCCCAGGAGAGTTTGCGCAGGGCGTCCATGATCGAGGTCAGGTCAACCTTGTTGGGGCAGCGGGTGGTGCAGGTCTCGCACGAAGCGCAGTACCAGATCGAGCGCCCCGCAAGGATGCGCTGCCATTGGCCGAGCTGCAGCAGTCGCACAACGCGGTTGGGGGGGTGCTCCATGAAGGTGGCCATCGGACAGCCGGCCGAGCATTTGCCGCACTGGAAACAACGACGCACCGAGGTGCCGGAGAGGGATTCGACCTTGCGCACAAAGCCTACGTCCATCGTCTCCTGCGAGATGATCATTTTTTTCTTTTTCACGCGAATATCCGTTTAGTTTAAATAAAATTATCGTAACTGAGTCAAGAGAAATGAAACGTTGGTAAAGATCCGAAAAACTCTCTTACGTTGACATACTTATGCCATTCTCTACACAAATGATGTACAAAAAGCAAGTCAATATTTTCGCACTTCTTTTATTTAGGTGTATTTAAAAGTTGTCATACCAACAAGCCACAGCATCAGCATCCCGATTTTTATTGAACGAAGCATATCATTCCGGCAAAAAAATAGGTTCATCCCTCAAACGGGAATGAACCTATTGGGACGGCAGCTCTCCCAGATCAGTAAATGATTATATAACCATGCGCTTCCGCAATCTTTCGCACATCATCCCTATCGTGCAGATGATAGGACTTCCCTTCCAGCGTGAAATGATAACCTCCCTGACCATCCGGCACCACATCATTCAACAAGGCCTCGAACGTTGCTGTCTTGATCACACAACACCTCCCGGTTTTTATCCAGCCAGAGAAGCGGCCTCCCGCACCGCCTGGGCCAGCTGAAGCACGTCGCGTTCCGTTGTCTGCCACGAGCACATGAAACGTGCGCCTCCTGATCCGATAAAAGAATAGAAGTGCCAGCCTGCGGAGCGAAGAGCCATTGCAACCGCTTCCGGCATTTCAACAAACACAGAGTTGGCCTGCCGCGGATACATAAGACGGACGCAATCGATAGTGGCCAGATGCTGCTCCAGCAATGCCGCACATCCGTTGGCGTGACGGGCGTTTTTGAGCCAGGCGCCGCCTTCGAGCATCCCGATCCAGGGAGCAGAAATAAAGCGCATCTTGGATGCGAGCTGTCCGGCCTGTTTACACCGATAGTCAAATTCATAAGCCAGTTCACGGTCAAAGAATACCACCGCCTCGCCGACCGCCATGCCGTTTTTCGCTCCTCCCAGACAGAGGACATCCACCCCCGCCCGCCAGGTTATCTCGGCAGGAGCGACATCCAATGAAACAATGGCGTTGGCGAAACGGGCACCGTCCATCTGTACCCGCATGCCGTACCGGCGTGCCAGTTCGCTGGCAGCCATGATTTCATCCGGCGTGTACACCGTACCGACCTCGGTCGCCTGAGTCAGGCTCAGCACCTTCGGGCGAGGATAATGGATATCACTGCGGCGGGTGATGGCACGTTCAACCTCAGCCAGATCGAACTTGCCGCCGGGACCGTTCACATGCAGCAGTTTGGTGCCGTTTGAAAAAAACTCCGGCGCGCCGCACTCGTCTGTCTCGACATGGGCCAGCTCATGGCAGATCACACTATGGTATGAGCGGCACAGGGACGCCAACGCCAGTGAATTTGCCGCGGTGCCGTTAAAAACGAAGAATACCTGGCACTCAGTCTCAAAAACCTGGCGGAGCTGTTCACAGGCCCGCTCCGTCCAGAGGTCATCTCCATACGACGAGACAAACCCGGCGTTGGCAGTCTGCATGGCCTGCCACGCCTCCGGACAGATTCCGGCATAGTTGTCACTGGCAAACTGGTTGTATGTGGGTTTCCGATTCGGCTCTTCCAAACGGCCTCTCCGTGGCGACATGAATTGCACTACGTGCGGCAATTTAACATCTGTTCCGTTTTGACGCCAGATATTTCAACCGGTATGATGACAACTATTGAATAATGGCTGACAAATGATTATAGTGACTGTTTGTCATCTTTTTTTGCAAGGATACCAAGGTATGCGCTACAGCCGGATGCGGCTTTCGCACAAAATAGTTCTGATAACCCTCCTTACCGCCGTACTTGTCGGTTTTTCAATACTCCGGACACCGTCCCAGACCGGGGATCCGGCCGCATCACCGGTAGACAGGGCAAGGGAGGACCTCTCGCGGGTAGAGTATCCAAGCCTCAAAAACATCAAATGGCATCCCCAGTTTATAGAACCGCATCAGTCACTCGAATCACTCTTTGGAACAGAGTGGATCC
>JBAQPK010000117.1:0-10148 GCA_049305715.1 Desulfuromonadaceae bacterium
GGCCGATATCGAAGTGACTGCCGACGTTGTAGGCGAGCCCCTGATTGGTGCGAATCTCCATCGTCAGGCGTGACGTGAAGCTACCTCCCAGAATGTAGTCCAGAAGGCGCACGGCGTAGATATCAGGATTGTCCTTGTTCAGTCCCAGATGCCCCATCCGGATGACGGTCTGATTGACATCTTTTTTGCCGTAGAGCACCTCACCCTGTAACTGCTGTTTCGGCTGGGGTATCTCCGGCAGGGTTAAAGCGCCGCGATATTTTTCCGGCTTAAAGGTCGAGTTCAGTTCTTTGAGCAGAGCGGTTCGATCAAAATCGCCTGAAACCGAAAGAATCATGTTGTCAAGCCGGTAAAAGCGCTGATGGAAATCAACCAGATCCTGACGGGTGATGGAACCGATCGATTCAAACGTCGTGATTTCGCCCAGCGGGTGTCCGGCAAATATGGCCCGGTTGATTTCTCGCCCGGCAATCTGCTTTGGATCGTCATTCTGGCGGCGCAAACTTTCAATTGCCTGCCTGCGGGAAATCTCGATCCGTTTTTCGCTGAAATCGGGACGGAGCAGGACATCGCTGAAAATGTGCAGCGTACGGCTGAAATTCTTTTTGAGTGCAGTCAGAGAGACCGTACCCATGTCGCTGCCGATGCTGCTTTCAACAGAGGAAGCCATGAATTCAAGCTCGTCATCCATCGCCTCCGGCGCCACGCCTCCGGCGCCGCCGTTGCGCATGACTTCACCGGTCATGCCGGCCAGTCCCGTTTTTGAGGCCGGGTCATAGACCGATCCGACCCGCACCATGGCGGTCATATTGATGATCGGCAGCTCGGTGTCGCGCAGCAGGTAGACCGGCATTCCGCACTCCAGAACGACTCGCTCGGCTTTGGGGATCTGAAAGTTCAGTTCGGGAAACTGCATGGTTCGGGGATCTGCCCGGTGTTGGTCCGCTGCGCAAGCGGTTGCAACCAGGGTGGCCAGAAGGCAGACGGAAACAAAAATGTGTCTCATTTGGCACCCCCTTTTTTGGTGATGAATCCGACGGTGCGGTTCTCGCGGGTGAAGTAGGTGACGGCTACCCGCTGAATGTCAGCCGGCGTGACCTTGGCTATCCTGCTGCGATGTTCGGACATATAGCGCCAGCTGCCGGTTATGGCCTCGTACTCGGTCAGATTGCGTGCCAAGCCGCCATTGGTACCCATCCGGCGGGCCTCCTCATACTCTATATTGTTGAGGATGCGCTGCAGGTCACGCTCGGCGACCGGAACCGTTTTCAGCAGATTCAGCTCAGCCTGTATCGCATCTTCGACCTCTTGTGCCGTATGCGGGGCACGCGGGTTGGCGCTGACGATAAACAGGTTCGGATAGCGGTGTCCCGGCGCGTCAAACGCTCCGATATCAGAGGCGATCTGCTTTTCAATCAGCAGTTTTTTGTAAAACCGTGAGGTTCTCCCGTTCCCCAGAATCATGGTGATCACGTCGAATACATAATCGTCCGGGGTGGCGATGCCGGGTTTGTGGAAACCGATCATCACCGTCGGCTCGGCCTCGGCTACCAGCTCGATGCGCCGCTCTCCCGACTGCTTCGGTTCCTCGGCGGTGACCGGCGGCGGGACTTTGCCGGGCTTGATCGAACCAAAATAGCGCTCGACCAGGGCGATCGTCTTCTTCGTGTCAATATCCCCGACAATCGCGACAATCGCGTTATTGGGCGCATAGTAATTGTGAAAGAATTGTTCCGCCTTGCTGCGGGTCAGATTTTCAATGTCGGACATCCAGCCGATAGTCGGCTGTCCGTAGGAATGGGCCAGGAAGCTGGAGGCTATGAAGGTCTCCCATAATTTACTCTCGGGGTCGGCATCGTATGATCTGCGGCGCTCTTCCATTACAACCGAGCGTTCGGTGTAGAATTCCCGCAGAACCGCATTCTGCAGCCGGTCCGATTCAATGGCGGCCCACAGTTCCAGTTTGTTGGAGGGGAGGCTGATCAGATAGGTCGTGCCGTCGCGGCTGGTAAAGGCGTTATAGCCGGTGCCGCCGTTCTTCGAATACAGTTCGAAAAATTCATCCTTGATGACATATCTGGATGCTTCGGCTTCCAGGGCGGCCAGCTCTTTTTGCAGTCCGGCGATCCTGTTCGTGTCCGCTTTGTCCCTCTTTGCCTTCTCGGCGGTCAACGTCAGGGCGACCGTTTCGATTTTGTCGAGAAGCGGTTTTTCTGCGGCGTAATCCTTTGTCCCGAGCGAGGTTGTCCCCTTGAAGAGCATATGTTCCAGCAGATGGGCGATCCCCCGCTCGTCGCTGCGCTCATCGACGCTCCCGACCCTGAAGCGTATCCACGCGGAAACCGTCGGAGACGTATGCCGCTCCACCATCAGCAGTTTCATGCCGTTTTTCATCGTGTGCTCGACGACCTTCTCTTCAAGGGTCGCGGCGTGTATGCCTGTCGCGCACGTTGCCAACAGCATAACCATGAGCAAGAACGTCTTCATTTCCCGTACTCCTTATAACCCTGATCAGCTGGGTTAGTGCATTTACGAACTAAAACACCGAAAATTTGATATACTTCCGGGGATCATCCTTGAAATCTTTTATCACCGCATCCAGATCGTCAACCATCTTGTTCATTTTGTCGTACAGTGCCCTGTCGTTAACCAACCTGCCGGCGGTCCCGTCCCCCCCATTGACCTTTGCGGTCACCGCTTCGATCGCGGTGACAGATGATTCGGCTCTGGTCAGGAGAGACATCCCCTTGTCATAAAACTCCCGATCGTTGAGCAGCAGGCCGACCGAGCCATCTTTTGACATTATCCGTTTATTCAGATCACGCACATCATCGGCAGCCTGAATGCTCCTGTCGGCCAGTGATGCCAGTTTTGTGTAGAGCGACTTGTCGTAAATCAATTTGTTCAGCGTCCCGTCAGAGGACTGAATATCCTGCAGTGTCCGGTCGGCACGGCTAAGAATGCTGATCAGTCTGTTGTATGGCTCCGGGTCGCGGTTGAGTTTGCCGAGTGTTCCCTCGCCCCGGTTTATCGTGATGATCAGATCTTTCATTTCAACGGTCAGAAGCGCAATATTCCGGTAGAGCGTCTCGTCCTTGTTGAGTTTCCCCAGAGTCCCCTTCCCCTGGTCGATGTTGTCGATGATGCCGTTGACCTTGTCAAAGGTGTTGCCGGCCTTCTGGATGACATCATCCAGTTTGGCGACCGCTGTCCCCTGCAGAACGGCTGGAGGGGTGTCGGAGTACTGTTTCGACGGGAGAATATCGACATATTTTTCACCCATCAATCCCCGGGTTTTGATCGTTATTTTCGAATCGGCACCGATTTTCTTCAGGGCAGCGGTATCGACTTTGATTTCAATGCTGACCTCGTTACTATTCTTCGGATCCGCAAACATGATATCGGTGACAAGCCCGACGTCCACGCCGGCAAGCCAGACCGGAGCGCCTACTTTCAGGCCGACCACATCATTCATGACGATCCGCATGGCCCCTTTGTTGACAAACATCTTGGTTTTCTGCCCCATCAGCAGAACCCCGCTGGCAAAAATGAGCAGCGCCAGAAAGATGAAAACACCCCCCCGCACCTGGGCCCAGCCGATCTTATTACTTCGTCTCATATCTATTTCCGCCTGTTTCTGTCGTCTTGTCGTCTTCCATCGGTGATTTGAATGTCATAAAACAGCGACCTGTCTGTCGGCTCCAAAAACTCGCGCACTTCCGGGATGCTGCTGGCCTTCATCTCCTCTTCACTTCCCTCGAACAGCATGCACGCTTTATGCAGGAAGGTGAAGCGCTGCGACGTTGCAAAGGCGGTGGCCAGATCATGGGTAACCATCAGCGTCGTCTTTCCCTCTGCCTGCAGGCGCAGCATCAGGTTGCAGATGTTGTATACCCCTATCGGATCAAGTCCGGTGGTCGGTTCGTCAAAGAATATATAGTCCGGATCGGCCGCCAGGGCCCGGGCGATTGCCACTCTTTTTTTCATTCCGCCTGACAGTTCGGCCGGATACAGGTTAAGGGCAGCCTCGACCCCGACAAAACCGAGCTTTTCGAGCACAATGCGTGATATTTCGGCCTGTGAAAGATGCCCCGCCTCGAACAGGCGATAGCCGACGTTCTCTCCGACCGTCATCGAATCAAACAGCGCCCCCCCCTGAAACACGATCGCGATCCGCTTGCGCTGCTCCATGAAGCTCGATTCAGGCAGGCCGGTGATGCAGAGGTCGCCGATAAAAACCTGGCCGGAATCAGGATTGAGAAGTCCGAGCAGCAGCTTGAGGATGGTCGTCTTCCCTGCGCCGCTGACCCCCAAAATAGTGCGGTTAACGCCCCGCTCCAGGTGAAAGTTGAAATCCTCCAGGATCTTGCGGCCTCCGACGGAATAGCACAATTTTTCCATGCGGATCGAGTCGCGGGAGATCATTGGCATTCCACACCACCCATGGTCAGAATAATCCGCCACTCATCCTCTGTTACCGGCTGGATCGAAAGCCGGCTTCGCTTTACCAGCGGCATGTCGGCCAGCAGGGGATTTTGTCTGATGCTGTTCAGTGTCACAATGTTCTGTAACGGTTTAACGTAGCGCAGGTCAACCATGTACCAGATTGGATTGTCAGCCGAGGCTCTGGGATCGAAGTGCTCGGCGTTCGGGTTCAGGGCGGTTGTGTCGGGATAGCCGGCCCGTACGATCTCCGCCAGTCCGACGATCGCGGGCTCCGGTATGTTGCTGTGATAGAACAGCACCCGGTCGCCGGCTTTGACCTGGTCGCGCAGGAAATTGCGGGCCTGGAAGTTGCGCACGCCATCCCACGGTTCGATCATGCCGGGACGCTTCTTCAGGTCATCGAAGGAGAAACATCCCGGTTCGGTTTTAAACAGCCACTGGGCCATATTATCCTCTGAAAACGACAAAAATCTTTGCAATAAAGAAATCGCAGGCCAGGATCAGGACCGAAGAAAGGACGACGGCCTGTTTGGCTGCCGCGCCGACTCCCGCGGCTCCCCCTCTTGTATTGAGCCCCACGTAACAGGCGGTTATCGCGATGATGGCACCGAATACCGCCGGTTTTACGACCCCTTCGATCAGGTCCTGAAACAACATGAACTGGGGAAGCCCGCTGATGTACATGATCGGGTTGATTTGGTAGCCGGCCGACATGATATAGCCCCCGAATATGGAAACCATGTCGGTCACGATCGTCAGGAGCGGCAGTGCCAGCAGCATGGCCTTAAGACGCGGCGCAACCAGGCGCTTGATGATATCGGTGCCTTCCACCCGCATCGCATCAACCTGCTCCGTCACCACCATCGTACCCAGTTCGGCGGTGATGGCCGATCCTACGCGGCCGGCTACCATCAGCGAGGCCAGCACCGGTCCCAGCTCCTTGATCATCGTCACCGCCACCATACCGCCTACATAGCTGGTTGCCGCAAACGGCTTGAGCTGGATCAGTGACTGCAGCGCCATGACCATCCCGGAGAAAAGACCGGTCAGGATGCAGATGAACAGCGATGAGAATCCCAGCTTGTCAAACTGGATGACGAATTCGCGATAATAGAAGGGGGGCCGGAACAGCCGCGCAGAGGTGCGCCCGGCAAGGATGAAATAATTCTGCAGTTCATGAAAAAAAATCAGCAGGATTTTGTCGATGGCGGCAAAAGTCATCTTCTGTTAGAGCGCCGCAGCCAGCGCTTCAGCCGCTTCACTGACGAAGATGAACTGCAGGTCGGCCCGAACGTTATCCGGGATATCTTCCAGATCATCACGGTTGCGCTCAGGTGCCACAACCGTGCTGACCCCTGCCCGATGAGCCGCCAGCACTTTTTCCTTTAACCCGCCGATCGCCAGCACCCGGCCGGTCAGCGTGATTTCTCCGGTCATGGCGACATTGCGTCGCGCCGGTTTTCCGGTCAGGAGTGAAACCAATGCCGTGACCATGGTGATCCCCGCTGAAGGGCCGTCCTTGGGGATGGCGCCGGAAGGGACATGGATGTGAATGATGCGATTCTCAAACGCTTCCGGCTTGATGCCGAATTCTTCGGCATGCGCTTCGATGTAGGAGAGTGCCGCCCGGGCCGACTCCTTCATCACATCACCCAGTGAACCGGTCAGGATCAGTTCCGCTTTGCCAGGCATCGAGGTGACTTCGATAAAGAGAATATCTCCTCCGGTCTCTGTCCAGGCCAGTCCGGTCACCACGCCGATCCGGTCATTCTCGGCCGCCACCTCGTTATGGAATTTTTTCGGCCCGAGCAGTTCCGTTACGGCCTCAGTGTTAATGCAGTCCCGTGCGGCTTTGCTCTGGGTGATCTCCTTGGCCACCTTGCGGCAGATCGAGGCGATCGTGCGCTGCAGTCCGCGCACACCGGCCTCGCGGGTGTAGTCACCGATAACTTTCTGCAACGCTTCGTCGTCGAATACAAGCCCCCGGTCAGCAAGACCGTTTTCGTCCAGCTCACGCCCGACAATAAAGGTTTTGGCGATCTCCAGCTTTTCCTGGCTGCTGTAGCCGGCCAGCCGGATGACTTCCATGCGGTCCTTGAGCGGTCCGGGTATCGGGTCGAGCTGGTTGGCGGTGGTGATAAACATCACTTTCGAGAGGTCAAAAGCGACGTCGAGGTAATGGTCGTTGAAGGAAAAGTTCTGTTCAGGATCAAGCACCTCCAGGAGCGCACTGGCCGGATCGCCACGGAAATCATTGCCGAGCTTGTCGATTTCATCCAGCATGAAGATCGGATTGTTGACGCCGCAACGGTAGAGTTCCTTGATGATGCGCCCCGGCAGTGCGCCGATGTAGGTGCGGCGGTGGCCGCGAATCTCGGCTTCGTCCCGCACTCCCCCCAGCGAAATCCGCACAAACTTTCGCCCCATGGAGCGGGCAATCGACTTGCCCAGACTGGTCTTGCCGACTCCCGGAGGACCGACAAAACAGAGGACCGGACCTTTCATGTCCTCTTTGAGTGAGCGCACCGCCAGAAATTCCAGGATCCGCTCCTTGACTTTTTTCAGGTTGTAGTGATCCTCGTTGAGGATTTCCTCCGCCCGCACCATGTCGAGACTGTCGGTCGTGCTGGTGTTCCACGGCATGCCGGCCAGATAGTCGAGATAGGTTCGTGCAACATTGTATTCCGGAGATGCCTGGTTGATACGCTCAAGGCGTGACAGTTCCTTGTCGGCGATCTTTTTGATATCTTCCGGAAGTCCGGCCTCTTCGATTTTACGCCGCAGTTCGTTCATATCGGCCGAACGCGGATCATCTTCACCCAGCTCTTCCTGGATGTGCTTCATCTGCTCGCGCAGGATATATTCCTTCTGGTTCTTGCCGACCTTCTTGGTGACTTCTCCGGCTACCTCGTTCTTGATCTGCATCCGCTGCACTTCGTTGGTAAGATGTACATATACCTTTTTCAGCCGCTCCAGCGGATCGACCGTCTCCAGAAGTTCCTGCAGATCGGGCGTCGGCAGGCTGACGTACAGCGCCACCAGATCGGAAAGACGGGCGGGGTTGTCGATGTAATCAATCATTTTCATGACATCATCAGGGAGCGGCTTTCCGTGTGAAAGCGCGATCTTCAACAGCGCATTCAGGCTCTGAACCAGCGCTTCCGAGACGAGATCTTTTTCAACGAACTCACGTACAATCTCGCAATGGGCCAAGGTCAGTGACCCCGCCGGCTCGGTTTCGAGAATCCTCAGGCGGGTGACCCCTTCCAGCGAGATCTTATAGCGGTTGTCATCCATTTTTTTGATCTGGTTAACCTTGCAAAGGGTTCCGATCTCACACCTGCCGCCCGGAAGTTCACTTTTCGGGTCATCCGGCCGCTCAAAGACAAACACGATATAGTTGTCATAGTTATCCGCTTCGCGGAAAACGGCGGTATCCTTTTCGCTGACATACACAGGAAACAGCATGTAGGGGAAAACTACGGCCTCTTTCTGGCTGTATAACGGCAATTTTGAAGGTATTTCGATGATGGTGTGCGGCATATTCCGGTAGTCCTTATGGTTTGAGTTGGATGATACTATAAGGCGGTTTCAGACAGAAAATACCTCGTTAACGCATGTGTTTCAGTGTATTGAATTTGTACTGTAGCATTCATGTAGTGTACGGCAATGTGGCTGTGATTTCAGAAGGCGAATTATAGCATACTTCAGGACACAAGCAAAGCGTCAGACAGCCTTTCCGTCTCTGACGGCAACTTTTACGATACGCACCCCCGCAGAAGGGCCGGCCAATTCGTGATAGAGCAGGGAAAGAAAGCGTACCGTCACCAGGCGGTGGATTGCGGCCTGGGTAGCGCGGTAGAGCCAGAAGCGAACAGGTGATGGCGAACGGTTTCCGAGGATCAAAGGGCAGAAATCGCTGAGCTGGAGCGAAACCCGCACGCTTCCGGGGTGAGGCTCGACTCCAAAGCGGAGTTCGCCGCGATCGCACCGGCGCGGCTGCACCAGGAAACCGCCACAGATACGCAATAGTGCGAAGCGGTCATCGCAAACCGGCGGCAAAAAGCTGATCAAGCTCCGGCCGGTTCCGGCCAGGCGGAACTCGATGCCGCTCTCCAGGGTAACCGGGCGAATCAGCGTCAGAGTACATTTTTTGATATACCTCAGATAGCGCTCGAGCAGTTCTCCCGCGGAAAGCGCTCCGGCCATCGTATCCGGGAGGTCGGTCCACTGGACGGAAAAGACCGAGGCATCATCAACCATTACCTGCTGGCAGGCTATTTTCAGAAAAGGTTTCTGCAACGGCATATCGGATATTCTCCCATCTGCACCAGATATTGCAATCTAAATCGGAAACAGATTCCACCCTTTAATTTCTCCCTTGACAAGTTCCCAAATAGTATTAAGATAAAAACTATCCTGTTAGGAATTAAATATTCTCACCGAAAGGAGACCATGCCAATGTGGACTGCAAGATTCAGAATTCGTCCGGTTTCCCACTGTAAAGAGGGTTGCCCTAGTTAGCCCGCCGCCAACCGGTCGCGGGCGATCGGAAAAAAGCCTTTCTGTCATGGGACAGGGGGGCTTTTTTTTTGTCGTGCCGGCTGTTATCTGCTATGATGGCGGGCAAACATTCCAGCAACCACGAGATATCGAGAGATTCGTATGAAAAAATACCTTGTCATCCTGGCCGTTATCATTCTTGTCGCCGGCATCGCCGGCTATTTCTTTTATAAACGTACGCCCGAGGTCAGCTACAGGACCGCCAAAATTGAGCGCGGCACGATTGTTTCCACGGTCGCCGCCACCGGCAACCTCTCGGCCGTGACGACCGTTCAGGTCGGCACCCAGGTGTCCGGCACGATTCAGAAGCTTTATGTCGATTTCAACTCGCAGGTAAAAAAAGGGCAGGCCATAGCCGAGATCGACCCCTCCCTGTTCAACGCTTCGGTGGAGCAGGCCCAGGGGAATTATCTCAGCGCCGAGGCCAATCTGTTGAAGGCCAAAGCGGTTTTGACCGATGCCGAGAGAACGTTCAGCCGTAACAAAAAACTTTTAAGCGACGGGATCATCTCGCAAGGGGACTTTGACAGTGCCGAAACCGCCCTCCAATCAGCCAAGGCGGGGGTAAAGGCTGCCGAAGGGAGTGTCGCCCAGACCCGGGGTTCGCTGATGCAGTCCAAAACCAACCTGCGCTACTCTGTCATCCGCTCCCCGGTCGATGGAGTGGTCATATCACGTGCAATCGATGTCGGCCAGACAGTGGCCGCGTCATTTTCGACCCCGACACTCTTCACCATTGCCCAGGATCTGACCAAGATGCAGATAGAGGTTAGCGTGGATGAAGCCGACATCAGCCGCATTCAGCTCCATCAAAACGCCAGCTTCACCGTCGATTCCTATCCTGAGCAGACCTTTCGCGGGAAAGTCATCCAGATTCGCAGCGCACCGGTTATCACCCAGAATGTTGTCACCTATGTCGTGGTTGTCAGCGTTGACAACAGCGACTTGAAACTGAAGCCTGGCATGACGGCCAACGTAGCGGTAGAGGTGGCACGTAAGGACGATGTCCTCAAGCTCCCCCCCGCCGCGCTGCGCTTTAAGCCGAAAACGACGGGCGACGCCGCGAAAGAGAAGGGCAGCGGTGATCGGTCTGGCGTTTCAGGTCAGCGCCCGTCGGGCAGTAGCGGTAAGGGTGGTCC
>JBAQPK010000118.1:0-1840 GCA_049305715.1 Desulfuromonadaceae bacterium
TCAATCTGATCCTGAACGCCTGTCAGGCGTTATCGGGTACGGAGGGAGCCATAGAACTCGCAACCTTTTGCGACGCATCCCGTTCCACGGTAACCTTTCGGCTGCGGGACGAGGGGAGCGGCATAGCGCCCGAGCATCTGGCGCGCCTGACCGATCCGTTCTTCACCACAAAACGGGACAGCGGCGGCACCGGCCTCGGCCTGTCGGTCTCGGCAGGTATCGTGAAAGAGCACGGCGGAGTGATGGCCTTCGAGTCAACCCCCGGCAGCGAGACGATAGTGACGCTGACGCTGCCCGCCTACAACAAGGAGCAAACCCCATGAGCACGACCCCCTACCCCGATTTCGGCGTTCTGCTGGTGGACGACGAGCCTGACTGGCTCAGTTCTCTGGCACTGACACTGGAGAGCTGTGCCGGAATCAGCAATATCACCACCTGCAGCGACAGCCGCCAGGTAATAGCTATCCTCGACGGGGGGGGCATCGGACTGGTGCTGCTGGATCTGACCATGCCGCATCTATCCGGAGAGGAGTTGCTGGCTCGGATTTCCGAACGTCATCCGGAGATCGTCATCATCGTGATCAGCGGCCTGAACCAGCTTGAAACCGCCGTGCGCTGCATGCGCAAGGGAGCCTTTGATTATTTCGTCAAGACCGACGACCAGGACCGCATGATCGGCGGCGTCCTCCGGGCGATACGGATGCAGGAGCTGCAACGCGACCATCGCGAGATGGCCAGCCGCCTCAATGCCCCCGAGGTTCACCATCCGGAAGTCTTTGCCCCCATCATCACAACCGACCGGGCCATGCACTCTCTGTTTGCATACGTGGAGGCGGTTGCCAAAAGTCCCCAGCCGCTGCTGATCACCGGTGAAAGCGGCGTCGGCAAGGAGCTTATCGCCCGTGCCGCCCATTCTTTGAGCGGCTGCCGCGGCAGGCTGGTCACCGTCAATGCGGCCGGACTGGACGATACGGTCTTTGCCGACACCCTGTTCGGCCATCTGCGCGGCGCCTACACCGGCGCTGATCAGCCCCGGCGCGGCATGATCGAGGAGGCCGCCGATGGCACCCTCTTTCTGGACGAGATCGGCGACCTCTCCATCGCCTCCCAGGTCAAACTGCTACGCCTGCTCCAGGAGGGGGAATATTTCCCGCTCGGCAGCGACCTCCCAAAACGGCTCAAAGCCAGAATCATCGTCGCCACCCACCAGGATCTGGCGGCCAAGGAAGCTGCAGGCACGTTCCGGCGCGACCTCTATTTCCGGCTGCGTACCCATCAGGTACACATCCCCCCGCTGCGGGAGCGGCGCGGCGATATCCCGCTGCTGCTGGAACATTTTTGCGGGGAGGCAGCCCAAGCCCTGAACAAGCCACGACCAATTCAGCCGCAGGGGCTGATCCCTCTGCTGACCGGGTACACATTTCCCGGGAATGTCCGCGAGCTGAAAGCCATGATTTACGATGCCGTCAGCCAACAGCGCGAACAGTCGCTACCCCTGGAACCGTTCGTTCGCGTAATCGGACGCTCTCACCCGGATCATGGAACTATCAGCGCGCGGCCACAACGGCACAACCCTTTTGCCGGCTTTGAAGAACTGCCCACCTTCAGCGATGCTGCAGCATTCCTGGTGTTGGAGGCGATGGAACGTGCCGGCAGCAATCAAACCACGGCGGCCCGGCTATTGGGCATATCCCAGCCTGCACTGTCAAAGCGCCTGAAGATGATCAAAGGGTAATCGAGTAGGCGGGGGGAGTATTTCTGGAAACATCACTCCGACATCTTGTAGCGGAATATATAAACCGCGGCAACGAACGTCAGCAACGCCGACAGTGAGACCTGC
>JBAQPK010000119.1:0-4477 GCA_049305715.1 Desulfuromonadaceae bacterium
GCCGCCGTAAAATGGAAACTTTCTCTTCGGGGGTGTAATTGTGGCGTTTCTTTCGCATGGACTTTCCTCCGTTCGTGATGGTTTATCACAAACGAACCAAAAGTCCTATTCACGCTGGGCCAATACAGCCGGGTTCACCCCCCAGGCAGCTCGATCCAGGGCAAAGGAAACATATGTCACCGGGCGGTAATAACCGGTAGACTCTTCGGCTGTGTCTTCAGAAAGGAATAATTGAGGTATATTACCCAGTTTTTCCAGAAGCGGGTTATTGACAATTATATAGGTGTCGTCCCATACAAAACCATTGTTGAGCGTGTTGCCATACACCGCCAAGGTAATCAGCAAAAGAAAGCCGAGCCGGCATATGATGTGTTTTTGTGAGTCGGTCATAAGCAGTCGTACCACTTCTTGCTGCGTGCTAATGCGTCGAAGCTCTGCCATCAAAAGACTGGCGGCTCACCTCGCTTTGCGTCAATCAAATCGAGCATTTCATGAAACACTCCGGCGTGTTTTCTCGCTCGGCCCTCGGCGAAAGAACAGGCCGTCGTAACACCCTGATCAAACCTGAACAGCATTTTCCGGCGGGGAAAGAATGCCCGGATCGGCAGCCAGATACAGCCTGCTACAATAAAGAACAGAGCCGCCGCCCAGATGAAGAGAACACCATAATCCCCGATGTAATCGGTAACAACAAGCCGCCGTATGTCGGGAAAAGCCAGCCGGTAGCCGTCGCGAATAAATTCTCCGCCACCGGGAGCACTCCCCGTGAAGAGGACTTCTTTCCCCTTCAGCAGCTTGAACTGGAGGGTTACATTTCCCGTCATATAGGATATGTAGGTGTCACTGCCGGCATCCGGTTCCGGAATGCTGAACACGATTCGATAGGGTGAGCCGGGGATTTCTTCGCTCGCCTCTTTTCCCGGGGGATAGCAATTCAGGATGCAAGGTTTCTCGATACCGGTCGGCATGTCAGGGGCGGAAAATTGCAGCAAAAGGGCGAGACCAAGGTAGCGGGGATAGACAAAAAAGCCCTCATACAGGGCCGGTGGATATATACCGAATTCCCTTTTCCCATAACCGGAACTTGACGGGGCCACTTCCATGGTCAGGGTCTTGCTCAGTATCGAACCGGATGAGTTCGCCAGGGTGATCCGCTCCACTCTACCGCCGATCCTATCAGGCGTGGGCATCGGCTCGCCCTCGATGACCATTTGTCGGTGTGAGGTCCGGGTGGTGATGCTTATAAGGATACCGGTGAAAAGGCAAATAGTTCCTGCGAGAAAAAATATCCGTGCTGGAAAAATGCTGAACCCGCGCCAGGCCGAGAGTACGTTTTCCGAGCGGCGGGTTTTGTATCCCACTGCGGCAAGACGGCCCCGCAGTTCTGGAAAAGAGGGAGAAGATGGCAGTTCAACCGTTTCGTCAAACAACTCCGACATTCTATCTGTCGGTTTTCCGGTCAATGCCCTGTACATGGTAAGTTGCCTGACCGTTTCCCGAACGATGCGGAATGCATAGTTCAGCGGGATCAATGTCAGAAGAGCTGCCAGAATCAAACTCTTGCCGGTAAAAGCCATCAGAGTGACCAGTGTCTCATCGGTAAAAAAAGCGATCCCGATATAGATGAGAAAAAAGATGCCGATAACTACCGGAGGTACGGCCCGGGAAGATCCCGCCGTAAAGAGAGCACGGAGCAGACGCTTCATTTCCCCCCCTCCCCTACCCGTGCCGTAGCCCGGACAGTCGAAGCCCAACTGTTCATAAGTGTTATCCCGTCAATAACCACATTATCACCCACTACGGAAAATGGGACCGGAACCGGGTTGCATCCGCCAGGTTTACCCACCGTTTCCAGAGGGATGAGGGTTTTGCAATAGTAGCAGATCACTGAACCTTCCGCCTGCCCATACCCATCCGGTTTGCAGATCGCGCAGGCGTCAAGATCAACCGTCAATTGCCCTTCAGGGGTCAGCAGCACGAAAAAGCGAGCTTCTCGCTCCCCCTGCTTAAAGACGTATTTGTGCAGCTTGCCATCCTCCAGATCAATTTCACCCTTTTTCGGGATAATAATCTCTCCGGCCTGGTTTGCCGCGGCCGGCAGCGGTTTGGGGTCCCAATACTCCACGCTCGGGAAACTGCTCTGATATGCCGCTGCAGCAAGAATTATCATCGAGAACAACGGCATGAGAAGCTGCAGCCGTTGATTTCTGAGTGCGACTGAAAGCAACTTACGGCGCTGTGCTCCCTGACGGATATGCGCAACCGGCGGTAGACGGCCTGAACGTACAGCCAGGGCAATCAGAAGCGCCGGGGTAAACCAGATGACCATCCCGCCCCAGAAGCCAACCTCCTTACCGAACAGGAAACCAATATATTTCCACACAACCGGTCTGATGAAGAGATGATCCGGAATCAGAATAGATTCCATAAACTGATGAACGAAGTCATGAACACCTTTCATCACCTTCATGCTTAATGGTGAAAAAAGATCCAGGCGGGATACCGAAGAGGAACTGAATAGCAGCAGCGACACCACGGCAGCAAGCGTACCGAGCGGCGATGCTATGAATGAGACTGGCAGCCGCTTCTCAACAAGCAGGGCGGCATATGCCAGAACATACGCCAGAGCACTTGAACCCAGGGCGAGGAGGACAATAAACGCTGCACTGCTCCCGGCTGCCGGAAGCTTAAATGAACAGACAGCTCCCGCCACCATGGCGGCCAGACCGGATATTACTCCGGCACAAAGTGAAGACCTGAAAAACCGCTCTCCTCGAAAAACGGCGACACTCTGACCTGTGCTGCGGTAGATGGCGGCAACGGAAGTCCCCCAAAAGAGAAAAAAACACACTCCCAGCGCCGACTTGATACCTGTGTAGGGGATTGTCGCTGAAAATGAATGAAGCATAACAGCGGTTCCGGTCACTCCGACAACGAGCCCGGATATGCTCGCAGCCATTACAACTGGACGGCGGCCGGAAAAGCATCTCAATAGGACCAGAACAATTCCGGCCCATGAAAGAAGATGGGGAATCAGTTTCACAGCGACCATCAGAAATTCATCCGTTCTTCACGAACCAGTGTCCCATCGTCGAGATAGATAGTACGGTCCCCCCAGGCGGCCACCTCCTGGTTGTGAGTTACCATAATGACGGTGAAACGTTCCTCGGCCCGTAGCTCCTTGAGTAATTCCATAACCATGATCGTGCTCTTGTGGTCAAGATTTCCGGTCGGCTCATCCCCCAGGAGCAGCTTGGGGCTGTTGATGATCGCCCGTGCGATGCAGACCCGCTGTTGCTCTCCGCCCGAAAGCTCGCCCGGCCGGTTCTTCAGGCGATGGCCCAGCCCGACCCGCTCCAGGGCCGTCCGGGCTTCTCCTTCGTCAGGAACACTATGAAAGTACTGAGCCATCATGACGTTTTCCACTGCTGTGAGGTAGGGAACCAGGTGGTGTTGCTGGAATATTATTCCGACAAATTCCCGGCGGAAACGGGCCAGACCATCCTCGCTGAGCGCCAGCAGATCTTCACCGCCGACCCGCAGGGAACCGGCGCTGGGCCGATCAAGTCCCCCCACCAGGTTCATGAGGGTACTCTTGCCGGAACCGGAATGCCCCATCACCGACAGCCACTCCCCCCCCGGCACCTGCAAGTCAAGAGGCTTCAGAGCACAGATATCGCCGTAACTTCGGGTAAGACCGTTTGTTTCAATAATTGATTCAGCCATCCCCAAACCTTTCCTTACGTTAACTTTAACTGTAATAATCAGTGCTTCAAAAGGCATTTTCACACGAAGGCGCAAAGGCGCGAAGAAAGCCAAAAACAATGATTCCTGATTTAACCCCAAAGAGCTTAAGCGTTTAATCCTGATTTACTTTGCGTCTTTTGCGGCTTTGCGTGAGACAGGTTTTGCTGTTCTCACTCTCCACGAAGGCTTCTCACCGGATCGAGTTTGAACACCGACATCATAGGTCCGAGACTTCCCAGCAGAGCCAGAAAGAGGCTTACCCCCAGGGAAATGCCGGCGAACCAGGGGATAAACTCTGCGGAGGAGGCAAAGACTGTTCTGGTGATGAACTGGGCAATAACGCTGCCGAAGATATATCCGGCGACCCCGCCCAGAAATCCAAGCATAGCCGCTTCTCCGCAAAATATCAGCATGACCTCCAAGCGGGTTCCTCCCATCGCCTTCATGAGCCCGATCTCCTTGCCTCTCTCCAGCACCGTCGTGCTCATCGTGCCGGCCACGCTGCTGCCGGCGGAGACAAGCACCACCGCCGTTACCATGAGCATCAGCAATTTGACCTTGGCAAGCAGCCCTTCCGAAGTCCTAGCCGTCTGGCGCACTTCGCTGACCTTTGCCATGGGTAGCAGCAACTGAAGAGCAGAGGTACTCTTTTTGAGGCTGTCACCCTCCGCAGTAACCATGAGCCGCACCAGGCTAAGCTGGCCGTCCAGACCGAGAGCCGACTGAAGTT
>JBAQPK010000120.1:0-2638 GCA_049305715.1 Desulfuromonadaceae bacterium
GGCGAGCGCCGGCCAGCGCGTCGGCAAAATCGGCGCTTCGCCCGACAACCCGCATCCCCTTTCCGCCGCCGCCGGCGCTGGCCTTGATCAGCAGCGGATAGCCAATCCGGTCCGCTTCACCCAGCAGGAAGTCGCCCCCCTGCTGGTCGCCGTGATATCCGGGCACCAGCGGTACGCCGGCAGCTCCCATGATCTCTTTAGCGGCGCTCTTCGAACCCATGGCGCGAATCGCTCCGACCGGGGGACCGATAAAGACGATTCCCGTCCCGGCGCACGCCTCGGCAAAAGCGGCATTCTCGGAAAGAAAACCGTAGCCGGGGTGGATCGCCCGCGCGCCGCTCCGTTTCGCCACATCAAGAATACGGTCGGTAGCCAGGTAACTCTCGCGGGCTGCAGATGGGCCGATATGGTGGGCCTCATCCGCCAGTGCCACATGGAGAGCATCCGCATCGGCATCGGAGTAGACGGCCACGGTGCGGATGCCGAGCCGCTGTGCGGTCCGAATAACGCGGCAGGCGATTTCTCCGCGATTGGCGATCAGAATTGTATCAAACATAGGGAACCATCCTTTTATCGTTATTCCTTGACCCACGACGGCCTGCGTTTTTCAAGGAAAGCGGAGAGCCCTTCCCTCCCCTCAGGCGATGAACGCCGGTCGGCGATCCTTCCGGCGGTATCGGCGATCAGGGCATCATCGACGTGGCGGCCGGCGACCGCCGCAATCAGGTTCTTGGCTGCTGACATGGCGCCGGGGCCGTTTGCGAGGAGCCGTGCGACCATACGCTCCGCAGCGGCGGCAAGCTCCTCCCCATCGGCGACGACCTGATGGACCAGCCCGAGCCGGAATGCCTCAGCGGCGTCGAAAGTCTCGGCGCTCAGGAAATAGCGCCGCGCGGCCCGGGATCCGATGGCGGCAACGACGTAGGGAGATATGACCGCCGGAAGGAGGCCGAGCCTGACCTCTGACAGACAGAACGAAGCCTGACCGGTAGCGATGGCGATGTCACAGCAGGCCACCAGACCGACGCCGCCGCCATAGGCAACCCCCTGAACCAGGGCGATCGTCGGCCTAGAAAGCGTGTCGAGGGTGCGCATCAGCTCCGCCACCCCCTCGGCATCAGCCAGGTTCTGTTCGCGGGAATAGTCGGCCATCCGCCGCATCCAGTTCAGATCCGCTCCGGAAGAGAAGCTCCTGCCACTGGCGGTGAGGATTACGACCCGGACATCGGGATCATCATCGAGCTGTCTCAACGCTTCGGTCAGATCGGAGATAACGGCATCGTCAAAGGCATTGTGCAGCTCCGGACGGTTCATCGTCAGCGTTGCCCGGCCGCGGTCATCAATTTGGGTAAGAATGATTGGTTCGCTCATGGATTGCTGTCCTTGCTTGAACTCCCCCCTCCCGGCCTCTCCCAGCGGGGGAGGGTTAGGGAGAGGGCTGCCTTTTACATCCTGAAAATGCCGAATTCCGTCTTTTCGGCCGGGGCATTGAGGGAGGCCGAAATCCCCAGGCCGAGCGTCATCCGAGTATCAGCCGGATCGATGATGCCGTCGTCCCACAACCTGGCGCTGGCGTAGTAGGGATGCCCCTGGGTTTCATACTGGTCGCGGATCGGTTTCTTGAAGGCTTCTTCCTCTTGGAGCGGCCAGGTTTCGCCACGCGCCTCAAATCCGTCGCGCTTTACCTGCGCCAGAACACTGGCAGCCTGCTCCCCCCCCATGACCGAGATGCGGGCATTGGGCCACATCCAGAGGAAGCGGGGACTGTAGGCCCGGCCGCACATGCCGTAATTGCCGGCGCCGAAGCTCCCCCCGATGATGACCGTAAATTTCGGCACCCTGGCACATGCGACGGCGGTCACCAGCTTGGCCCCGTCCTTGGCGATCCCACCCGCTTCATACCTGCTCCCAACCATGAAGCCGGAGATATTCTGGAGGAAAACCAGCGGGATGCCGCGCTGGCTGCAGAGCTCTATAAAGTGGGCTCCTTTGAGCGCAGACTCGGAAAAGAGGATGCCGTTGTTGGCCACGATGCCGACCGGGTACCCCCAGATATGGGCGAAACCGCAGACAAGCGTCGCTCCGTAGAGCTGCTTGAATTCATCAAACTCTGAGCCATCGACGATCCGTGCGATCACCTCACGGACATCATAGGGCTTGCGGGTGTCGGTCGGGATGACCCCGTACAGATCCTCCGAGGGATAGAGCGGCTCCACCGGAACCTTGACCGCCAGGCGCGGCTGTTTGACCCGGTTCAGATTGGCGACGGCCCGCCGGGCCAGTTCCAGGGCGTGGCCGTCGTTGGCGGCGTAGTGGTCCGTCACACCGGACGTCCGGCAATGCACATCAGCCCCCCCCAACTCTTCGGCGCTGACGACTTCGCCAATGGCGGCCTTGACCAGCGGCGGGCCGGCCAGGAAGATGGTACCCTGATTTTTGACGATGATGCTCTCGTCGGACATGGCAGGCACATACGCGCCGCCGGCGGTGCAGGAGCCCATGACAACGGCGATCTGGGGAATGCCCCGGGATGAGAGATTGGCCTGGTTGTAGAATATCCGGCCGAAATGATCCCGGTCGGGAAACACCTCATCCTGCTGCGGCAGGTTGGCCCCCCCCGAATCGACCAGGTAGATGC
>JBAQPK010000121.1:0-7388 GCA_049305715.1 Desulfuromonadaceae bacterium
GAAGGTGGCCGAAGGCCGGATGAGGGGCAGCAGCGCCACTTATAACATCACTGCGCCCCCTCACCCCGGCCCTCTCCCTCATGGAGAGGGAACAAAACCTCTGAATCTACCGCAGCCCCTCGGCAACCACTTCGGCGATGTCCTTGACCCTGATCTCTTCTGTTCCCGCGTCTTTAAATGCGTCGCCGAACATGGTCATGCAGAAGGGACAGGAGACGCAGACCGTGTCCGGATTTGCCCGGAGAGCCTCCGCGGCCCGTTCCCGGTTGATTCTTGTCCCGCTCTGCTCCTCCAGCCACATCCGGCCGCCGCCTGCGCCGCAGCAGAAGGAGCTGTTCAGGTTGCGGGAGAATTCTGCCGGGGGGTGGCCGGTGACCGCGGCGATCACCTCGCGCGGTGCCTGATAGATGTCGTTATGGCGGCCCAGGTAGCAGGAGTCGTGGAACATGATCGTGCCGAGCCCGGTCACCTCACTGTTCAGCTTCAGTTTTCCTTCGTTCAGCAGCCGGCTGATCAGCTCGGAGTGATGGATAACTTCCAGCTCCAGTCCATACTGACGGTAATCGTTCTTGAGCGTCGAGAAGCAGTGGGGGCAGTGGGTAATCACCCTGGTCACGCCGCGTTCCTGAAACAGCTGGACATTTTCACGGGCCAGCCTGTCGAAGGCAAACTCGTTGCCGAGCCTGCGCAGGCTGTCGCCGCAGCATTTTTCGTCGCGCCCGAGGACCCCCCAGGAGACCCCGGCGGCGTCGAGAATGGCGGCCAGCGCCACGGTGACCTGTTTGCTGCGGGAGTCGAAGGCCCCGGCGCAGCCGACATAGAATAAATATTCGGTCCTGCCCGCCTCAAACGGCTTCACCTCCAGTTGGGAACTCCACTTGCTCCGCTCCGGGGGGGCAATCCCCCACGGGTTGCCGCGCCCCTCGATATTCTCGAACAGGCTGATGAGCTCGACCGGGAAACGCGCCTCCATCTCCACCAGATGGCGCCTCATCTTGACGATCTTCGGCATCTGCTCGATCAGGACCGGACACGCCTCCAGACAGGCGCCGCAGGTGGTACAGGACCAGATGGACTCCTCGCTACTGGCCCCCTCGCCTGTTTCACCGATGAGCGGAATCTGCGGCCTCTCGCCGTTTTTCAGGAGCCGGGCGTTGGCCAGGAGGTTGGCCTTGATGGCGTGCACGACCGCGCGGGGATTGAGCGGCTTGCCGGTCGCCGCGGCCGGACAGGCGTTCTGGCAGCGGCCGCATTCGGTGCAGGAGAAGGAATCCAGCAGGTCCTTCCAGGTGAATTCGTCCACGCTGCCAACCCCGAAGCGCTTTCCCTCGATGAAATCTTCGCGCGGCTGGGTGTTCGGCTGGTCCACTCCCCGAAAGAAGCAGTTCGGGATCGCGGTCAGGATATGCATATGCTTGCTGTAGGGGAGGTAATTCATGAACGCCAGCAACAGGGCGGCATGGCCCCACCATGAAACTTCAATGATCTGCCGCAGCGCTGCCGCGTCGAGACCGGAGAAGAGAGTAGCCACGTGACGTGATACCGGCATGGAGCCGGCGGCGGCCTCGTTCCCCAGGGCAATCTCGGCGGCGTGCACTCCGAAATAGGCGAGCATAAGCAGGGCGATGGTGCCGAGAATGGCAAAGGCTTCCCCGGTGCGTGCCCCATCGTACGGCGGGACGGCGATCCTCCGCACGACGGCAGTGCCGACGGCCAGCAGAGCAAGGAGCGATGCCAGGTCGAAGACAAAAGCCAGCGCACCGCACAACGCCGGAGGAAGCGAGGAGAGGCTGATGCCGGGGAATATGCCATGGAGAAGAAACTCCCCGTTGGCCGCGGCAAGGATCAGGAATGCCCAGAAGATCACGGCGTGGTTGGCGCCGAACGGCCGGTTCAGGACCCGCTTCTGGCCGAAGGCGTACGTGAGCGCCGCGCCGATGCGGCCGCCGGAAGGAGTGAACCGGTCATCCACCGCACCAAGAGCGACCAGGCTCAGACGACGGTAGCAGCTCCAGACGAACAGGATGAGTGAAAATATCAAAAGTGGAGCGAAAACAGTCTGATCAGGTGCCATAGTTAAACCTCTTGTTTTGGTGACATATCTACCGTTGTGCCTTCAGCGCCCTGATCTGTGCGGTCAGCTCCGGCACTACCTGAAACAGGTCTCCGACGATGCCGTAGGTGGCGACCTCGAAGATCGGGGCCTCCCTGTCGCGGTTGATGGCGATGATCACATCGGAGTCCTGCATCCCCACCAGGTGCTGGATGGCGCCGGAAATGCCGCAGGCGATGTAGATTTTGGGGCGCACGGTCTTGCCGGTCTGCCCCACCTGGCGGTCCTGGGGAAGCCAGCCGGCGTCGACGGCGCTGCGCGAGCCGCCGATGACGCCGCCCAGCTCATCGGCCAGCTCCCGGAGCAGGCTGAAGTTCTCCATCGTCATCAGGCCGCGCCCGCCGGAGACGATAAACTCGGCCCCGGCAATATCGACGTCATCCATGCCCTTCTTGTCCCTGATGATCTCGATAACCTTGGTAAATATATTCCTTTCGTCGGGAGCAAAACTGTCCCGGACGATCTCTCCGGCGTCATCCTCCCGCCTTTCCGGAAGCGGCATCACCTGGGGACGTACCGTGGCCATCTGGGGGCGGAATCGGTCGCACATGATCGTGGCCATGATGTTGCCGCCAAAGGCCGGACGGGTCTGCATCAGGTTGCGTTTGTCGTCAATCCCAAGACCGGTGCAGTCGGCCGTCAGTCCGGTCTTCATGCGCGTGGCAACCGCTCCCGCCAGGTCACGGCCCATGCCGCTCGCCCCCATCAGGACGATTTCGGGCTTGAACGTGTCGATCAGGTGGCAGCATGCGGCGAGGTACGGTTCGGTGCGGTAGTGCCTGTAGACCGGATGGTCGAGGAGGTAAGCTTTTGCTGCCCCGTAGCGGAAGGCTTCGTGGCAGAGGTGTTCGACGTTGTCGCCGATGACGACGGCGCACAACTCCACCCCCAGGGCGCGGGCCAGTTCGCCGCCGGCTCCCAGAAGCTCCCAGGAGACGCGGGCCGCCTCCCCTTCCGTCTGTTCGACAAAGACCCAGACGTTCCGGTAATCGGCGATCAATTCCCGCCGCCTCTTCTCTTCCTCGTCGATCTCCACGGAGGGCAGAGTCCCCTGCTTTTCCCATTCCGCGAGGATGACCAGCTCCTCCGGAGTGTAGAAAAGCTCCAGGGCGCTGCCGGGGCAGGCCTTGACGCACTTGACGCAGCCGATACATTTCTCCAGCTCGATCTGCGGTTCCCCGGCCTCGCTCATCTCGATGCCGTTCACCGGACAGATGCTCTGGCAGCGGGCGCCGCAGGCGATGCATTTCCCCTCGAGGAGGCGCACCTTGCCGCGGGGTTTCTTCAACGGTTTTTTATGCTCGCTCATTTTATCCCTTCCTCACTATTTCATTCACGGCTGTCGATTTTGGGCAAGGCCAAGGCGTCCGAGGGATGCCGCGGAGGCGTAGCAACGCTACGCCGCACAAGACATCACGATGGACAACGCCGGGATTGCGCAAAAGCGACAGCCGTTCACATCGTCAGCATGTCCGTTGCCACCAGCCGCTCCATCAGCATCCGCGTGGTTCCGGCCGGATCGCCAAGTCCATCCCCCAGTATCTCCCCCCTGGCCCGCTCCGGAGAGAAGATCTTGCTCACCCAGGTGGGGGACCCCTTCAGGCCGATGCTGTTGATATCCAGTTTGAGATCCCCGTTGTTCCAGACGGTTATCGGCGCCTTCTCCGACTGCAGCCGCATCGGGACGGTCGGATAACGCGGCTGGTTGATCTCCCTGACCACCGTAATCATCGCCGGCAGCCGCGCCTCGACGATCTCGTAACGCCCCTCCAGCTTTCTCCGTACCCGGATCCGGTTGGCGAGCAAATCCAGATCTTCGATCCGGTCGACCAGCGTCAGCTGACTCAGGCCGAGGCGCACCGCTATACCGAGCCCGACCTGGGCGGTGTCGCCGTCGATAGTCTGCTTGCCGCATATCACCAGCCCCAGCGGCTTGTCTGCCGCCAGCTTCCTGATAGCGGCCGCCAGAACGTTGCTCGTCGAGAGGGTGTCGGCGCCGCCGAAGACCCGGTCCGAGAGGAGCACCGCATCATCCATTCCCAGTGCCACCGCTCTTTTCAAGGCCGCTTCGGCATTGGGAGGTCCCATGGAAAGAGCTGTCGTATGGAAGCCGAAGCGGTCCTTGAGACGCAGACTTTCCTCCATGGCATGAACATCATAGGGGTTGGTGATGAATGGAATACCATCACGGATGAGGGTGTTGGTGACCGGGTCTATTTTGACCTGCGTCGTGTCGGGGACCTGCTTGATACACGTGATGACGAGCATGAACCTCTCTCCTTATACGTTTTACAGACAGGAACTGCTCAGCGCCCCGGCCTCATTGAACCGTTCCACCTGAAGATGAAACGCCTTTCTCATGATCTCGGACGCCGACAGGTTGGTAGCCTCCATGAGCAGTCTGACGTTATGCATTTCGTCGTCACTGATTCGTGCGGAAACAATTGTGTCCTTGGTGATCTCTTTGTATTTTCTTTTCATGTGATCTCTCCTGCGTTATGTGTGTTTAATTCCGGGCATCACGGAGCATTGATACGTTTTCTCCGCATCTGCCCCAGAGGATCCTTATCAGGGGGAAAGATTTCAAGTCTCCCCTGCTGTTAGCCGCCGATCCGTGACATGGCAACGGCGCCGTGACCCGGTTTATCTTCCGCCAGGCGGTGTCGGCCAGGTTTTTCCATGACGATCCGGCGCAGTATATCCCTCACGCTCGAATGCCCCGGTAACCGCAGATGTGGTTTGAGGTCAACCGTCGCATCGTCAAACAGGCAGCCGCGTACCAGGCCGGAAGCGGTGACCCGGATGCGGTTGCAGCTCTGGCAGAAGTGGCCGGAGATCGGCGTGATGATGCCGATTGCCCCGGCTGCACCACTGATTTTAAAGTTTCTGGACGGACCGGCCATTTCAGGGCTCACGAGGGGCAGCAGGGGGAAGTGCCGTCCAATGCGGTCGAGAATCTCACGGCCCCCAATGGAACGGGCATTCCACCCTTTATCCTGAAGGGTCGGCATGTATTCGATGAAACGGACCGTACAGGGCTGGCGAAGGGTCAGAGCGGCAAAATCGAGCAGTTCATCATCATTCACCCCCCGCATGACCACCATGTTGATCTTGACCGGAGGGAACCCGGCCTCCCCTGCTGCAGCGATGCCATCCAATACTCTGCCGAGATCTCCCCCGCGGGTAATCGCGGCAAAAGTAGCCGGTTTCAAGGAGTCGAGGCTGATATTGAGCCTCTGTACACCGGCCCGGCGGAGCGGCAGCGCCATTTCCCGAAGCAGGATGCCGTTGGTGGTGAGCACCAGTTCCTTGAGGCCGGGGATTGCGGACAGGCGTTCGATAAAGCCGAGCAGCCCCTTTCTGACAAGCGGTTCACCGCCGGTTATCCGTATCTTCTCAATCCCCAGGGCGACCGCATCGCTCGCAACGCGGTGCAACTCCTCATAACTCAGCATGTCTCCATGCTTAAGAGCGGGAATCCCTTCCGGCGGCATACAGTAACTGCAGCGTAAATTACAGCGGTCCGTAACGGAAAGCCTCAGGTAATTAATGCGCCGGCCATGGGAGTCAATCAGTTTCATGTCAACCGTTCCTCAGTGGGAAATAGGTTTAAGTAACGAAGAAATCACTTGTCGGGGGTTCATGGCAATTTTGATACCAAGTTCGTGCCGGGGGGATGCAAGTGGAAGGAAACAACGCTGATTAATAACCGGAATATGCATGATTACAAGGGAATGAGACGTTTTTATAGCGGGTATCGGATTATTTAAATATTCCGGATGGGCGGTCGGCTGGTAACAACACAACTGTTCCATACCAGCACAGATGCGCCAGAATGGAACATGCCAGGTGTTCGTATTTAGAACCAGGTTTAAGCAGTAAATTACGCAAACAGATGCAGCACCATCTACAACAACACGTTATTGTTAGATATTTAAAATATCAACCAGAAGCAAATGTGAACATTTCCGCAATTGGCATGCGTTGTGCGTATACATAGAAAAGCGTTTTACCGCCTCTCTGGTGGTGACACTAAAAAACAGAACGAGAAGGAGAGCACAATGGCTTTAGCAGATCAGACGTACGGGTTTTACATTCCAACGGTTTCACTGATGGGCGTAGGGTGTTCGAAGGAAGCGGGAGATCAGGCCAAGGCGCTCGGCGCCACCAAGCTGCTGATCGTTACCGACGCAGGACTGGCCAAGATGGGCGTTGCCGACACGATCAAGGGATACATCGAAGCTGCCGGCCTCAAGGCGGTCATCTTCGACGGCGCCGAACCGAACCCGACCGACACCAATGTTCATGACGGTGTGAAGGCGTATCAGGAAAACAAGTGCGACGGTATCGTGACCCTGGGGGGCGGCAGCTCCCACGACTGCGGCAAGGGTGTCGGCATGGTGATCGGCAACGGCGGCAACATCCGCGACTTCGAAGGGGTTAACAAGTCCACCAAGCCTATGCCCCCGTTTCTGGCGATCAACACGACCGCAGGCACCGCTTCAGAAATGACCCGTTTCTGCATCATCACCAACACCGACACCCATGTAAAGATGGCGATTGTCGATTGGCGCTGCACTCCCAACATTGCAATTAACGATCCGGTCCTGATGGTCGGCAAGCCGGCGGCTCTTACCGCTGCGACCGGCATGGACGCCCTGACCCATGCGGTCGAGGCTTATGTTTCGACGATCGCCACTCCGATTACCGACGCCTGTGCGATCAAGGCAATCGAGCTTGTCGCTCAATACCTGAGCCCTGCAGTTGCCAACGGCGAGAACCTTGAGGCACGCGACAAGATGGCATATGCGGAGTACCTGGCCGGTATGGCCTTCAACAACGCCAGCCTCGGCTACGTTCATTCCATGGCCCACCAGCTGGGCGGCTTCTACAACCTTCCGCACGGCGTCTGCAACGCGATCCTGCTTCCGGCCGTCAGCCAGTACAACCTGATCGCCTGTCCGCAACGTTTCGCCGATATCGCCGTTGCCATGGGCGAGAACATCAGCGGCCTTTCGGTTACCGATGCCGCCGAAAAAGCGATCACCGCCATCCGCAGGCTTTCGGTTTCAATCGGCATCCCGACCGGCCTCAAGGCGTTGAATGTCAAGGAAGAAGACCTGAAGGTCATGGCTGAAAATGCCAAGAAGGACGCCTGCCAGTTTACCAATCCACGCAAAGCGACGCTGGAGCAGGTAGTCGAGATATTCAAGGCAGCGATGTAGTTTGTACTCCCTTCTCCCTGAGGTAGAAGGTGGCCGTAGGCCGGATGAGG